>NZ_JACVVF010000049.1:0-36687 GCF_016648095.1 Pseudomonas sp. S32 | reverse complement strand
GGGCTGCGTTGCAGCCCATCGCGACCTGCGGTCGCTCCTACAGGGGACGTATATTCCCCCTGTAGGAGCTAGCGAAGCTCGCGATGGGGTGCGCAGCGCCCCCGGCATTGGATGATCGAAGCTGATACCGCTGGGGCTGCGTTGCAGCCCGTCGCGATCGCCCCTACCGGGGGGTAGCGTTGATTTGCTGTTGAAGGTTCTGCAACTGGCTTTGCACGTTGTTGAAATTGCGGGTCATCTGGCCACGGAATGCATCGAACTCCTGCACAGAAGCCCCAGCGCCCGCGCTTGAATTCGCGCGGCTGTCCAGCTGGCTCTTGAGCACCAGTACATCCTGCTCAAGGCTCTCGATGGCGGCTTTCGGGTTGCCTTGCTTCTTGAGCGCCGCAACCTCGTCACTCAAGCTCTTGAGTTGCCCGTCGACCTTGCCGCCATCCAGCTGCCCGGACTTCAACGCCGCCAGCTCGCCGTTCACCGCCTTGAGTTGCGCCTGCAACTGGGTTTGCAGCTCACTTACCGCCTTTTGCTGCTCACGGGTATCGGCCAGCACCTGCTCCAGGCGCTTGCCCAGGTCACCTGCCTGGCCCGCCACACCCTGCTGCTGTTTACCCTGTTCGGCAAGGCTTGCCTGCAATTGACGAATCTGCAGCTTCAGCGCCTCGCTGCCGCTGGAGCTGGAAGACTCACTGGCCTCGACCTTGCCACTGATGGCTTGCAAGCGCCCAGCAGCCTCTTCGCTGATACGGGCAAAGCTTTCCTGGGTAGCCACCAGTTGCTGCTCCATCAGCGAGATCTGCTGGAAACTCCACCAGCCCAGGCAACCCAACGCAATGAACGCAGCCCCCAGCAACGCCCACAGCGGCGCGTTGCTCGCAGGCTTCGCGGCCTTTTGGCGGCTGCGTGAAACATGTGCTGGCAGCAGTTCATCATCATCCGGCGTGCCGGCACGCAAAGGGGGCACATCATCGAAATCGTCGTGAGCATCGTTGCGCATGGGGCTTCAACCAAACAGATAGCAAAGAGACAGAAGTATAAACCGCTCGCACGGCGCTCTGATGACCATCATCACAGCGCCCGGTTCACTGGCCGGGCGGCTGATGCTTCCACCAGGTGCAGAATTCATCCAATGCCGTCCACAGGCTCACCCTGGGCTGGTAATCCAGGTACTGGCGGGCGCGGCTGATGTCCAGGGTGAAATCACGGCTCATCACCTGCATGCCCAGGCGCGACAGCGTGGGTTGTGGGCGCCCGGGCCAGAGCAGGCAAGCAGCCTCGTTCAACGCGGCCATGCTGTAGGCCAGCCCGTAGCTGCGGTAGCGCGTCACCGGCGGCAACTGCATCTGGCGCATCACGTAATTGATCACGTCCCACAGCGGCAGCGGGTGGCCATTGCTGATGTTGTAGGCTTGGCCCAGCGCCCGGCCATCGGCAAACAGCGCGCTCAACAATGCCTCGTTGAGGTTGTGTACGCTGGTGAAGTCCACCTTGTTCAGGCCATTGCCGATAATGGCGACGCGGCCCTTGCGCTGCATCTGCATCAGCCGTGGGAAAAGACTGGCATCACCTGCGCCGGTAACGAAGCGCGGCCGCAGCGCCAGCACCTCCAGGCCAAACTCCTGCGCGCCGAACACCTTTTGTTCGGCCAGGTACTTGGTGCGCCCGTAGTGATCATAGAAGCGTCGCGGTACCTGGTCTTCGCGGATGTCCAGGCGCGAGCGGCCATTGAAATAGATCGACGGTGACGACAGGTGCACCAGGCGCCGCACATGTTCCTTCAGGCAGCCCTCGACCACGTTTTCGGTCACCACCACGTTGCCCTGGTGGAAGTCCTGGTAACGCCCCCAGTTACCCACCGCGCCGGCGCAGTGCACCACAGCCTCCACGCCCTGGCACAGGCGGCGGGCAAGTTCGGCATCGCCCAGGTCGCCGGGGATGAACTGCGCACCCCGCCTGACCAGGTGCTCCACCCCTTCGGCGCGCCGGCCACTGACCCGTACGTCCAGGC
Organism: Pseudomonas sp. S32; assembly: GCF_016648095.1. Lineage (NCBI taxonomy): Bacteria > Pseudomonadati > Pseudomonadota > Gammaproteobacteria > Pseudomonadales > Pseudomonadaceae > Pseudomonas > Pseudomonas sp. S32. The sequence goes on along the minus strand of NZ_JACVVF010000049.1, from coordinate 34,682 downwards.
CCTGCTCCAGGGCGTGGCGCGCGAAACGACCGCCGATGAAGCCACTCGCGCCAGTGACCAGAATTCGCATGTAAACACTCCGTCTTGCCAGATTTCAGAAGCAACAGACGCCAGCCGCCGCTACAAGGGCACCAACCATTGCCGGGCGGTGTGCCGCAGGTGGTCAGTCAGTTGCGCGAGCAATTGCCCGCCCGTGCGCCAATGATGCCAGTACAGCGGCACATCAATGGGGGTATCCCGGCAAATTTCCACCAGTTGCCCAGCGGCCAGCTGCTCACGGGCCTGCAACTCAGGCACCAGCCCCCAGCCCAGGCCGGCCTCGGTCATGCGCAGAAAACCCTCCGACGATGGGCACAGGTGGTGCAGGAAACCGTCTTCGATACCCAGGGAAGCCAGGTACCGGTGCTGCAGGAAGTCATCGGGGCCGTAGACGATGGCCGGGGTGCGTGCCAGGCGGCCGGTGTCGAAACCCTGCGGGAAGTGTTGCGCAATGAACGCAGGGCTGGCCAGCGCACGGTAGCGCATGGCGCCCAATGCCAGGCTGCGGGCGCCGGCCACCGGGCGTTCGCTGCCACACAGGCAGGCAGCCACCTCACCGGCGCGCATGCGTTTCAGGCCCACCTCCTGGTCTTCCACCACCAGGTCGGTCAACACATTGTGCCGGGCACAGAAGTCGCCGACCGCGCCGGCCCACCAGGTGGCAAGGCTGTCGGCATTGAGCGCGATGCGCAGGCGTTCCGGCACGCCGCCTTCGTCCAGCGCCGGTACCTCGCGCTGAAGGTCACGCTCCAGCAGGCGCACCTGCTGCACGTGGTTCAGCAACAGGCGGCCAACCTCGGTGGGGCTGGGCGGTGCAGCGCGCACCAATACTGGCTGCCCCACCCGCGCCTCCAGCAGCTTGATGCGCTGGGACACCGCAGACTGCGACAACCCAAGCACGCTGGCTGCGCGCTCGAACCCGCCCTGTTCGATCACCGCAGCCAGCGCGGCAAGCAGCTTGTAGTCGAACATCGATTTTCCTAATGAGGGATGAGCTTTATTGATTTTTCTTATACAGCGTCGCAAATCACAATAGCCAGCATCTTTTACGGAGTAATCACCATGTGGCAAAGCTACCTCAACGGCATGCTGGTGGCCTTCGGCCTGATCATGGCCATTGGCGCGCAGAATGCATTCGTCCTGGCACAAAGCCTGCGCCGCGAACACCACCTGCCGGTGGCCGCGCTGTGCATTGTGTGCGACGCGCTGCTGGTGGCCGCCGGGGTATTCGGCCTGGCGACGGTACTGGCGCATAACCCAACCTTGCTGGCCATCGCCCGCTGGGGTGGTGCGCTGTTCCTGTTGTGGTACGGGGCCAAGGCACTGCGCAGCGCCTGCTCGAAACAGAGCCTGCAGCACCAGCAGGGTCAGGGCATGCGCTCACGTCGCGCCGTACTGCTCAGTGCCCTGGCGGTCACCCTGCTGAACCCTCACGTTTACCTGGACACCGTGTTGCTGATCGGCTCACTGGGCGCACAGCAGGCCGCCCCCGGCGCCTATGTCGCCGGGGCAGCCAGCGCATCGCTGCTGTGGTTTTCGACCTTGGCCGTGGGCGCGGCCTGGCTGGCGCCGTGGCTGGCGCGGCCGGCCACCTGGCGCATGCTCGACCTGATGGTGGCGGTGATGATGTTCGCAGTGGCCGCACAGTTGATCTTCAGCTGATTTCCACGGCCCTGTTGCCGGCAAGCCCAGCCCATATGCGTGTGGGCTTGCCAGCGGCAGGCTCACCGCTGGTCGCCAGCCGGCGACCGCCCAGGAACCTCTTATCCCTATGTTTGTTGCGTGGTTATGCGCCAGGGCTGGTGCTATGATCCAGCCCTTGCGTCGCAAAGAGTACAAACTCGCCGACGCTCATAGGGCCGCCCGTGATCGGCCCTGCGCAAACCGCGAACTAGACCTGAATCAGGAGATCCACCATGGCTTTTGAATTGCCGCCGCTGCCTTACGCCCATGATGCCCTGCAGCCGCACATCTCCAAGGAAACCCTGGAGTATCACCACGACAAGCACCACAACACCTATGTCGTGAACCTGAACAATCTGGTCCCAGGCACCGAATTCGAAGGCAAGACCCTGGAAGAGATCGTCAAGAGCTCTTCGGGCGGCATCTTCAACAACGCCGCGCAGGTCTGGAACCACACCTTTTACTGGAACTGCCTGTCGCCAAACGGTGGCGGCCAGCCCACCGGTGCTCTGGCCGAGGCCATCAATACCGCTTTCGGTTCCTTCGACAAGTTCAAGGAAGAGTTCACCAAGACGTCGGTTGGCACCTTCGGTTCCGGCTGGGGCTGGCTGGTCAAGAAAGCTGACGGCTCCCTGGCCCTGGCCAGCACCATCGGTGCCGGCTGCCCGCTGACCAGCGGCGACACCCCGCTGCTGACCTGCGACGTATGGGAACACGCCTACTACATCGACTACCGCAACCTGCGTCCCAAGTACGTCGAGGCGTTCTGGAACCTGGTCAACTGGGCATTCGTTGCCGAGCAGTTCGAAGGTAAAACCTTCAAGGCCTGAGCCCCTCAGCCTTGAACAAGAAACCCGGCCCTGCGCCGGGTTTTTTCATGCCGGCTGCAACGCAGGGTTGTGCTTGCTCAGGCCGTATTGCACGCTAACATCAAACCACCGGATTATTGATACAGCGCATTCAAGTTGCAGGGTCTGGCAACCGATACACTGCTCGTGGCCACGCGGTAGTGTATGGTCATCGTTGATGGCAAAATGATGCCATTCGCATGAATTAAGGATAACCTCCATTGAAGCTGGAATTGCGGAACAGCTTGTCGGTCAAGTTGCTCAGGGTCGTGCTGCTGTCGGCGCTAGCGGTCGGCGTCGTGCTCAGTTGCGCGCAGATCGTCTACGACACCTACAAGACCCGCCAGGCCGTCAACAATGATGCCCAGCGCATCCTCGACATGTTCCGCGACCCCTCCACCCAGGCGGTGTACAGCCTTGACCGGGAGATGGGCATGCAGGTCATGGAGGGGCTGTTCCAGGACGAGTCCGTGCGCATGGCCTCCATCGGCCACCCCAATGAAACCATGCTGGCAGAAAAGTCCCGCCCCCTGCAGGACACGCCGATGCGCTGGCTGACCGACCTGATTCTTGGCCAGGAGCGCACCTACACCACGCAACTGGTCGGCCGCGGCCCCTACAGCGAATACTACGGCGACCTGAACATCACCCTCGATACCTCGTCGTATGGCCGGGACTTCCTGCTCAACGCCGTGATCATCTTCATCTCGGGGGTACTGCGCGCACTGGCCATGGGGCTGGTGCTGTACCTGGTCTACCACTGGCTGCTGACCAAGCCACTGTCGAAGATCATCGAGCACCTCACCCAGATCAACCCCGACCGCCCAAGCCAGCACCAGATCCCGCTGCTCAAGGGGCATGAAAAGAACGAACTGGGGCTGTGGGTGAACACCGCCAACCAGTTACTGGCGTCGATCGAACGCAATACCCACCTGCGCCATGAGGCAGAAAACAGCCTGCAACGCATGGCCCAGTACGACTTCCTCACCGGCCTGCCCAACCGCCAGCAGTTGCAACAGCAACTGGACAAGATCCTGGTCGATGGCGGGCGCCTGCAACACCGGGTAGCCGTGTTGTGCGTGGGGCTGGACGATTTCAAGGGCATCAACGAGCAGTTCAGCTACCAGGTGGGCGACCAGTTGCTGCTGGCCCTGGCTGACCGCCTGCGCGCCCACAGCGGCCGCCTGGGCGCCCTCGCCCGCCTGGGCGGTGACCAGTTCGCCCTGGTACAGGCCAACATCGAGCAGCCCTACGAAGCGGCCGAACTGGCGCAGAGCATCCTGGACGACCTCGAAGTGCCGTTCGACCTCGATCACCATCAGCAGATCCGCCTGCGGGCCACTATCGGCATCACCCTGTTCCCGGAAGACGGCGACAGCACCGAGAAGCTGCTGCAAAAAGCCGAACAGACCATGACCCTGGCCAAGGCCCGTTCACGCAGCCGTTACCAGTTCTACATCGCCAGCGTCGACAGCGAGATGCGCCGGCGACGCGAACTGGAAAAAGACCTGCGCGAGGCCCTGCCACGCAACCAACTGTACCTGGTGTACCAGCCGCAGATCAGCTACCGCGACCACCGCGTGGTCGGTGTCGAGGCCCTGCTGCGCTGGCAACACCCGGAACTGGGCATGGTGCCGCCGGACCAGTTCATCCCGCTGGCCGAGCAAAATGGCAGCATCATCGGCATTGGCGAATGGGTGCTCGACCAGGCCTGCCGCCAACTGCGCGAATGGCATGACCTGGGCTTCGGCGACTTGCGCATGGCGGTAAACCTGTCCACCGTGCAGTTGCACCACAGCGAGCTGCCCAGGGTTGTCAATAACCTGCTGCAGGCTTACCGCCTGCCGCCGCGCAGCCTGGAGCTCGAAGTGACCGAGACCGGCCTGATGGAAGACATCAGCACCGCCGCCCAACACCTGCTCAGCCTGCGCCGCTCAGGGGCGCTGATCGCCATCGACGATTTCGGCACGGGCTACTCGTCGCTCAGTTACCTGAAATCCCTGCCGCTGGACAAGATCAAGATCGACAAGAGCTTCGTTCAGGACCTGCTGGACGACGATGACGACGCCACCATCGTGCGGGCCATCATCCAGCTGGGCAAGAGCCTGGGCATGCAGGTCATTGCCGAAGGGGTGGAAACCGCCGAGCAGGAGACCTACATCGTGGCGCAGGGCTGCCACGAGGGCCAGGGCTACCACTACAGCAAGCCGCTGTCGGCCCGCGAGTTGACCAACTTCCTCAAACAGGCTCAGCGCAACCAGGTGTCGGTGCTCTGAGCCTGCCGGTTACACCCCATGACCCGCATTTACATGAATTGCGCGCTTGGCCCTTTACAGCAAATGCAAATCTTTCGCATGATGTTGCGGTTTCGCGTGCCACGGCGCACGGCCCACCCACTGGTCCAACCACACGACGCAGGAAACCAATAATGATTCGAATGCCTCTGGCCTCTGCCAGTCTGCTGGCCATTGCCATCGCTCTCGCCGGTTGCGGTGAAGGCAAGGACAACAAGGCCGCCGCGCCGCAAGCCCAGGCACCCGCGGCCGCCACCCCTTCTGCCAGTGCGCCAGGGGCTGTCGACGAAGCCGCCGGCAAGGCCGTGGTCAAGCACTACGCCGAACTGGTGTACGCCGTGTACAGCGACTCGCTGAGCACCGCCAAGACCTTGCAGGGCGCCGTGGACGCATTCCTGGCCAACCCGAACGATGACACCCTCAAGGCCGCCAAGGATGCCTGGGTTGCATCGCGCGTACCTTACCTGCAAAGCGAAGCCTTCCGCTTCGGCAACACCATCATCGACGACTGGGAAGGCCAGGTGAACGCCTGGCCCCTGGACGAAGGCCTGATCGACTACGTCGACAAGAGCTACGAGCATGCCCTGGGTAACCCGGCTGCCAGTGCCAACATCATCGCCAACACTGAAATCCAGGTCGGCGAAGAGAAGATCGACGTCAAGGACATCACCCCCGAGAAGCTGGCCAGCCTCAACGAGCTGGGCGGCTCCGAAGCCAACGTTGCCACCGGTTACCACGCCATCGAGTTCCTGCTCTGGGGCCAGGACCTGAACGGTACCGGCCCGGGCGCCGGCAACCGCCCGGCTTCCGACTACCTGGAAGGCCAGGGCGCTACCGGCGGCCACAACGAGCGCCGCCGCGCGTACCTCAAGGCAGTCACCGACCTGCTGGTCACCGACCTTGAAGAAATGGTCGGCAACTGGGCACCGAACGTGGCCGACAACTACCGCGCCAAGCTTGAGGCAGAGCCCGCCAACGACGGCCTGCGCAAGATGCTGTTCGGCATGGGCAGCCTGTCGCTGGGTGAACTGGCAGGCGAGCGCATGAAGGTTTCGCTGGAAGCCAACTCGCCGGAAGACGAGCATGACTGCTTCAGCGACAACACCCACTACTCGCACTTCTACGACGCCAAGGGCATCCGTAATGTCTACTTGGGCGAGTACACCCGCCCGGACGGCACTAAGGTCACCGGCCCGAGCCTGTCGTCGCTGGTCGCCAAGGTCGACCCGGCAACCGACGCCACCCTCAAGGCCGACCTGGAAGCCACCGAAGCCAAGATCCAGGTCATTGTCGACCACGCCCTCAAGGGCGAGCACTATGACCAGCTGATCGCTGCCGATAACACCGCCGGCAACCAGATCGTGCGTGACGCCATCGCTGCCCTGGTCAAGCAGACCGGCGCCATCGAGCAGGCTGCAGGCAAGCTGGGCATCGCCAACCTGAACCCGGACACCGCTGACCACGAATTCTGATCCGGTAACAGTGCTTCACCGCTACGCCCGGCCATGTGCCGGGCGTTTTCGTTGGCGGCGGCAATGCTTCCCGATGCCTGCCACGGCGGCGAGGGCCCATGCTGCACAAGGTCCACGACTCGCCAACTAGGAGGCACTGTGCTGCAGATTCTCGATGTCTGGGGGGAAGGCCGCATCGTTCAGCGCGTTCAAGGCAAAGACCTGACAACCGGGTTCCTTAACGCCTACAACCTCAACAAGGCAGGCCAGCGCATCTCCAACGGCCTGTTTGCCGGCAAGCCCATCCCCAACCTCATTCTGGTCTACGAATACGACGCCCCCAGGTTTCCCATCGACGACCATAGCGTGCCCCATGTGACCCTGATGGGCGCACCGATCACACACGCCGTAGCAGAGGAGATGTGTCGCGTGGTCGCACGGCCCGGCAAGATCTACCTCTACGACCCCAATGAAACCGACCGGCGAATGTTCGAAGCCGTGGCCTTCACCCTCGGCCTGCAGCCCATGGGGCGCTATGCACCCGCCGAGCTGGCCCCACCTTTCAACGAAATCACCCTACTTGCCGCGTACGTCTACCGCGCCCCCGAACCGCCCCTGCCACGCCCCAACCCAAAACCGTAGAAGGAAAACGCCTCATGGCCAGCGTCACCTACCTGCGCTCCATCGCCAACAACACCCCCTACACCCTTACCCTGATCGACGGTGAAAACCGCAGCCAGAGCCTTGCCATCGGCGCCCAGCACGTCTGGAACGGTGCCCTTGCCGTGCCCTGGGTCGGTAACACCGATGAAAACCACAAGGCCTTGCGGTTGATCCTCGGCCCGGCCGCCGAAACCAGTGTGTGGGTATTCCAGGACTACTGGCAGCCGGCCCACAAGGATGCAATCAAGTGCATCAGCGCAGCCGCCATGGACTACTCGAGCAACGACATCATCGAAATCGCCGGCGACAACCGCAATGGCGGCAACAAGAACCTGATCGTCAGCCTGGTGAGCAGGCAGTTCCAGCTGTTCATGGCCTGACCGGCTGAACAAGGATTTCATCGAGCAAACGCAAATTGCTCTTATTCAATGATCCTGGGCCTGATAAGCTTGCACGCCGGTTTTTCGCTCAAGCCCAGGATCTTGCATGTCCTTGTCGCTGTTCCGTTGCGCCCCTTTGCTGCTGGCCTTTGCCCTTGCCGCCTGTGACGACGCCCCGCGTTTCACCCAGGCCGAGCCTGGCGAAGCGCTGTCGGGTGGCAAGACGACCGTACTGCGCAGTGACCGCAATGCCTACTCCATGCCCGCGGCCAACCTGTCCCATGAGCGGCGCCTGGACTTTGCCGTGGGCAACAGCTTTTTCCGCAACCCTTGGGTCATCGCGCCGTCCACCACCACCGCACGCGACGGCCTGGGCCCGCTGTTCAACACCAACGCCTGCCAGAACTGCCACGTTCGCGACGGCCGCGGTCGCCCCCCGGAGCCGGACGCCAGTAACGCGGTCGGCATGCTGGTGCGCCTGTCGATCCCCGACCAGCCCTACCTTGCCGAAGTGGTCGAGCGCCTGGGCGTAGTGCCAGAGCCGGTCTATGGCACCCAGTTGCAGGACATGGCGATCCCCGGGGTAGCCCCTGAGGGTAAAGTGCGGGTCACCTATACCACCAGCACCGTGACGTTCAAGGACGGCCATCAGGTTGAGCTGCGCAAGCCGACCTTGCAGATCACCCAGCTCGGCTACGGCGTAATGCACCCCGATACGCGGTTCTCCGCCCGGGTAGCCCCGCCCATGATCGGCCTCGGCCTGCTGGAGGCGATTCCCGAGGCCGACCTGCTGGCCAATGAAGACCCTGATGATCGCAACCGCAATGGCATCCGCGGGCGGGCCAACCGGGTGTGGGACGACGCCCAGGGCAAGACCGTGATCGGCCGCTTTGGCTGGAAGGCCGGCCAGCCCAACGTCAACCAGCAGAACGTGCACGCCTTCGCCGGTGACATGGGCCTCACCACTACCCTGCTGCCCCACGACGATTGCACGCCAACCCAGGTCGACTGCCTGGCGGCGCCCAACGGTGATGGCGCCGACGGTGAGAAGGAAGTCAGCGACAACATCCTGCGCCTGGTCACCTTCTATGCCCGTAACCTGGCCGTCCCGGCACGCCGTGACGTGGGTTCGCCAGCGGTGCTGGCGGGCAAGAACCTGTTCTTCCAGGCGGGTTGCCAGGGATGTCACACCCCACAGTTCACCACCGCCGCCGACGCCGCCGAGCCTGAGCTGGCCAACCAGGTGATCCGCCCATACAGCGACCTGCTGTTGCATGACATGGGCCCGGGCCTGGCCGATGAGCGAACCGAGTTCGCCGCCAATGGCCAGGACTGGCGCACCCCGCCGTTGTGGGGCGTCGGCCTGAGCGAAACCGTCACCGGCCACAGCCAGTTCCTGCATGACGGGCGCGCCCGCAACCTGCTCGAGGCGGTGCTATGGCACGGCGGCGAAGCCCAGGCCGCCCGCGATTTCGTACTTGCTTTCGATGCCGACCAGCGCGCTGCGCTGCTGGCGTTTCTGAATTCCCTTTAAACGCGCATAGGAGCCGGGCATGTTCCGACCCAAACTGTTGTTCACAAGCCTCGCCGCAATCGCTCTGGGCGCCTGCTCCCCGCAGGACCCGCAGGCCGTCACCTCTGCTGCAATCGCCAAGCAGGTGATCCTGCCCACCTACAGCCGCTGGGTTGAAGCCGACCGTACCCTGGCTGCCAGTGCCCTTGCCTACTGCGAAGGTAAGGAAACACTGGAAAAGGCCCGGGCCGACTTCCTCGATGCGCAAAAGGCCTGGGCCGAACTGCAGCCGCTGCTGGTCGGCCCACTGGCCGAGGGCAACCGTGCGTGGCAGGTACAGTTCTGGCCAGACAAGAAAAACCTGGTCGGCCGCCAGGTCGAGCAACTGGTCAACGGTGACAAGCCTGTCGACGCAGCCACCCTGGGCAAGGCCAGTGTGGTGGTGCGCGGCCTGTCGGCCTATGAATACATCCTGTTCGATAGCAAGCCGGATGTGGCCAATGCCGAACAGAAAGCCCGCTACTGCCCGTTGCTGGTTGCCATTGCCGAGCACCAGAAGGCGCTGGCCGAGGAAATCCTCAAAGGCTGGAACAGCACCGATGGCATGCTCTCGCAGATGACCAAGTTCCCCAACCAGCGTTATGCCGACTCCCACGAGGCCATCGCCGACCTGCTGCGTGCCCAGGTCACGGCCCTGGACACGCTTAAAAAGAAACTCGGCGCCCCCATGGGCCGGCAGAGCAAGGGCATCGCCCAGCCACTGCAGGCCGAAGCCTGGCGCAGCCATAACTCCATGAACAGCCTGCAAGCCAGCCTCAAGGCTGCCCAGGCTGTTTGGGTGGGGGTCGACAACCAAGGGTTGCGCGGGCTGCTGCCAAGCGACCAGAAAGCCCTGGCAGGCAAAATCGACGATGCCTACGCCACCTCGCTCAAGCTGCTGGCCGACAACCAGAAGACCCTGGGCGAGCTGCTGGCCGACGACGCAGGCCAGCAGGCCCTCAACCAGATCTACGACAGCCTGAACGTCGTCCACCGCCTGCACGAAGGCGAGCTGGCCAAGGCGTTGAACATTCAGCTGGGCTTCAATGCCAACGACGGTGACTGATCATGCTGCGACGCCAGGCCCTCAAACTCGGTAGCGTTCTGCTCAGCGCCCTGACCTTGGGCGGCTGGAGCCTTTCGCGCAATAAAGGTAGCGAGCCCCTGCTGCTCTCGGCGCGTGATGATGGCGACGGCAAGCATTATGCCGTCGGGTTTCGCCTGGACGGCACCCAGGTTTTCAGCACCCAGGTGGCCCAGCGTTGCCATGCCATTATTCACCATCCCAAGCAGCCAATCGCCTTGTTCGTTGCACGGCGCCCTGGCACCGAAAGCTACCTGATCGACCTGCGCGATGGGCGCTTGCTGCAAACCGTGGCCTCTCAGCCCAACCGCCACTTCTATGGCCATGCCGTGGTGCACAAGGAGGGTGAGTGGCTGTACGCCACCGAGAACGACACCACCGACCCAGGGCGTGGCGTGCTGGGTGTGTACCGCTTCGAAGGCGAGCGCCTGGTGCACACGGGTGAACTCAGCACCCATGGCATTGGCCCCCACGAGGTGGCCTGGCTACCGGACGGCGAGACCCTGGTGGTGGCCAACGGCGGCATTCGGACCGAGGCAGAAAGCCGGGTGGAGATGAACCTCGACGCCATGCAGCCGAGCCTGGTACTGATGCAGCGTGACGGTACCTTGCTGAGCAAGGAAACCTTGGCCCAGCAAATGAACAGCGTTCGCCACTTGGCGGTGGGCAGCGATGGCACCATTGCCGTCTGCCAGCAGTTCATGGGCGACGCCACCGAAACGGCCGAGTTGCTGGCGATCAAGCGCCCGGGCCAGCCATTCCAGGCTTTTCCGGTACCAGAGCGGCAACTGCAGGCCATGGCCCAGTACACCGCCAGCGTGGCCATCCACAGCGAACTGCGCCTGGTAGCGCTGACTGCGCCGCGGGCCAACCGCCTGTTCGTGTGGGACCTGGACAGCGGTGCAGTGCGCCTGGATGCCCCTATGCCGGATTGCGCAGGGGTCGGGGCGGTCGAGGACGGTTTCGTGGTGACTTCCGGGCAGGGACGCTGCCGCTTCTACGATTGCCGCAAGCCCGAGCCGCTGGCGCAGCCGATGAACCTGCCGTCGGGGTTCTGGGACAACCACCTGCACTTGGTCTAACAACGCCCTCACCCCCAAATCCCCCCTCGGCGGGGCAGGGTAAGTACAGGGCGCAGGCTCACCCAAACGGCCGCAACCCCTGGCGCATGCCGAACAGGAACAGCAGCAGGTCGTGATCCGGCTGCACCTTCGCCGTCTGCGGCTTGATCAGCCGCGGCAATGCGCATTGGTCGGCCATCTCGGCCTTGCTGAACACCACAAGCTTTGGCTGCTCCCAGGCAGCCACTGCGATGGTGGTCACCGCCAAGCCCGCTACCAGGAACAAAGCTCGAGCTATTTCTAGTTTCATTGCTCTAACCCTTTGACAGCGCTGCCAAACGCCACTTGGTAAAAGTAGAGCAACGTCTGCCGTTCTGCATCGTTCAGCGACGAGTGGCGGCGCAATTGGCGCAGGTCGGTGGCTGCTGCCCGTTGGCAGCTACCCCTTGCGCAATACATACACGCGCCACATCGCATAGAACGGCAAGAAGTCGAGACGCTCCTGAATCCGGAACCCGGCAGCCTCGAATTCTGCTTCTACTGTTTCAGCGGGTAACACAAAACGGTTCTGGTAGTTGTCCTGCGCGACTTCAGCGCTGCGACGACGCTCCAGTTTCTTGCGCCGCCAGGCCTTGAAGTTACCGTCAACCCAGAGTGAAACAATCACGCTGTCACGCGTAACACGTTGAAACTCCTTGAGAATGACCTTTCTGTGAGATGCCTCGCCAATGTGGTGGAACAGCCGCATGCAAAAAATGCTGTCCACCGAGTTGTCGGGCAGGTCAATCGCGAATGCTGATGTCTGCAAAGGCCGTACCTGCGCGACTACTTCGGGGGGCTGTGCTGCACACGCGGTGTCGATCATCGCCTGGGAGTTATCTGCGCCAATGATGATTCGGTTGTTTTTTTCGGCCAGCAGCGGCCAGAAGCGCCCCGCCCCACAAGGTAAGTCCAGCACCAGGCCAGGCTCACCCGCCAGGGCCAGGGCACGGCGCGCCAGCTGCTCGTCGCGCTTGTGGGACAAGCGGCGGGCAAGGCCGTCCTGGTGCTTCAAGAAGTACTCGTGGGCGTGGGTCTTGTCGTACTTCTGGGAAAACTCGAGGTTGATGGGGCTACGCATCGGGCATCTCCTGATTCCAATGCCGCGAGCTTAGGCAGCCAAGCGTAGGAATCAGGTCATGCCGGTGTGAAAAATATGTCGTAGACCAATACCTTTCTTACAGGTTATTACGAAAGTACATCAGGGTCGCCTTTCTCCCCCGTGCTGCTCAAGTCAACGTGGAATCGGCAGCCATGGGGCTGGGCCGAGGTCAGGGTCACATGCCAGCCTTGGTCGTCGCAGATCCGCTGCACCAGCGACAGCCCCAGCCCCAGGCCCTCGCCACGCCGCTCGTCGCCACGCACGAATGGCTTGAACATTGCCTCGCGCTGCTCTTCCGGTATACCCACGCCGCTGTCTTCAACGGTAAACCCGCTGGCTTCGAGGGTAAGGCGAATGTACCCGCCGTCGGTGTAGTGCGCCGCATTACGCAACAGGTTGCCCATCACCGATTGCAGGAAGGTGGCGTTATACAGCACCGGGCCGGCACTGCTGCGGCCTTCGTAGTGCAGGGTCAGGCCCTTCTGCTCGATGGTGTCGCGCCATACCCCGATCAGCTCGTCACCCACTTCGCGCAGGGTCGCCCTGGATGCCACCGCGCCTTCGTCGCGCTGGGCACGGGCCAGCATCAGGAAGGTCTTGACCAGTTCACGCATTTCTTCGGTGGCCCGGGCTACACGCTCGACCTGGCTGCGAGAGCGGGCATCGAGCGCCGGGTTCTCCATCAGCAGTTCGCACGAGGACGCCAGCACCATCAAGGGGGTACGCAACTCATGGCTGACGTCACTGGTAAACAGCCGTTCACGGGTCAGCGCATCTCGCAGGCGGCCAAGGGTGTCATCGAACGCCACCGCCAGCTGGCCTACCTCGTCGGCGGCGTAGTCTGGCGCCAGCGGCGGTGCCAACCCCAGCAACTGGTCCCGGTGGCGTACCTGGCGGGCCAGGCGGATCACCGGCGCCATCACCCGACGGGCCAGCAACCAGCCCAGTATCACTGCAAGCACGAGGCTGAGCAGGAAGCCCACCACCACCACCGCGAACAGCACCCGCTCGCGCTCCTCGAAGTCGCTCTGGTCCTGCAACAGCACATAGCGGCGGCCGTCGACTATCTCGACCATGGCGTGATAGGACAACTGGTCGCGAAACACCTCGTGGAAACCACGGTCCAGGTGGCGCAAGTCCTTGGGCAGCTCGAAGTCGTCGCGCCCGCCGCTGAAATAGAACAGCTGGTCAGGCCTGGGCCGGTGGCTCCAGTCACTGACACTGTCCATGCGCAGCAGGCGCTGCAGGTCGCCCCCCAGCACCGAAGAAATCAGCCGTTCCTCCACCAGGTGCACGGTGGAGACGATACCGAAGGCGAACGCCCCGGCCACCAGCGCGCTCATCAGCGCGAAGGCGATGATGATGCGTTGGGCAAGGCTTTGCTTAAACTCCATCGCGGCCCTCGGCGAGGCGATAGCCGACGCCATGGACGGTATGCAGCAGGGGTTTCTCGAAAGGCTTGTCGATCACCTGGCGCAGCTGGTGCACGTGGCTGCGCAGGCTGTCACTGTCGGGGCAATCGTCGCCCCACAGGGCTTCTTCCAGCACCTCACGGCGCAGCACATGGGGGCTTTTCTGCATGAGTACAGCGAGCAGTTTCAGGCCCACCGGGTTGAGCTTCAGCAAGCGGCCCTGGCGGCTGACTTCGAGGGTATCCAGGTCATAGCTCAGGTCTGCCACCTGCAAGGTACGGCGCCCGCCACCCTGGGCCCGACGCAGCACGGCCTCGATGCGCGCCGACAATTCTGACAGCGCGAAAGGCTTGAGCAGATAGTCGTCAGCACCGGAGCGGAAGCCTTGCAGGCGGTCGTCCAGCTGGTCGCGGGCCGTCAGCATGATGACCGGTGTGTCGCGGCGGGCATCCTCACGCAGACGCTTGCACAGGGTATAGCCATCAATGCCAGGCAGCATGATGTCGAGCACGATCAGGTCATAGTGCTCGGTGGCGGCCAGGTGCAGGCCGGACAGCCCATCCTGGGCGCAGTCGACGGTGTAGCCTTTCATGCCCAGGTAGTCGGCAAGGTTGGCCAGGATATCGCGGTTGTCTTCAACCAAAAGGATGCGCATTGGGGTCTCCTGTGCGGCGCTTCTCGCTGTGGTGCGCGGCAGGCGCAGCTTACGGCCTCTGATGCGGCGGTGCCACCCCCGGCGCACATTCAGGCTGCTTGACGGTTTTTTCACCGATCCTTCACGAACGCAGGATAGCGGACAGCAGACAATGCGAGACCTTCTCGCGCCCTGGAGCCGCCATGCAGCACGCAACCGTACCCCGTCCGATCAATTTCTGGCTGTACCTGGGCATCCCGGCGGCCACCGCGCTGGGGCTGATCCTGCTCGAACTGACGTCAGTGGACATGGACCTGGCCACGTTGTTTTTCGACAACGCCTCGGGCCAGTTCATCGGCCGCCACAGCTACCTGCTGGAGAACATCCTGCATGACCGGGTAAAGCAGGGCGTCATGGTGATGGGGATAATGGCACTGGTTGTGTTCACTGCCAGCTTCTTCATCAAGCGGCTGTTCGGCTGGCGGCGTGAACTCGGTTGCCTGGTGCTGGCCCTGGGGCTTTCCACCGCATTCGTCACACCGCTTAAAAAGATCACCCAGGTGCAGTGCCCGTGGAGCCTCACGCAATTCGGCGGCACGGAAACCTACAGCAAACTGCTGGAACCCCGCCCTGCCACCGACAAGCCGGGGCTGTGCTGGCCAGGCGGTCACGCCACGACCGGCTTCTGCCTGTTCGCCCTGTTCTTCGCCTTGCGTGACCGCAAGCCGCGCTTGGCCCGGGTGGCACTGGCGGTGGCGTTCGTGGCGGGGTCCGTGCTGTCCCTGGGGCGAATGATGCAGGGCGCGCACTTTCTGTCACACAACCTGTGGACCGCCGTGTTCTGCTGGCTGATCGGCCTGGGGTCGTACTACCTGATACTCTACCGCCACCGGCCGGTGGACGTGCCAGCCATCGGGCGAGGTGTGGCGTAAGCCCACCTTTGAACGCGCAAAAAAATGCCCCGGCTCTCGCGAGCCGGGGCATTGGGTGCCGCTGGGGGTAAGGCTGGCTTACATCATGCCGCCCATGCCACCCATGCCGCCCATGTCAGGCATGCCGCCGCCTGCTGGCTTGTCTTCCGGCAGGTCTGCAACCATGGCTTCGGTGGTGATCATCAGACCGCCGATCGAAGCAGCTGCTTGCAGGGCCGAACGGGTGACCTTGGCTGGGTCCAGGATGCCCATTTCGATCATGTCGCCGTATTCGCCGGTAGCAGCGTTATAGCCGTAGTTACCCGAACCTTGCTTGACCTTGTCAGCCACAACGCTTGGCTCGTCGCCGGCGTTGGCAGTGATCTGACGCAGCGGCGATTCGACAGCGCGACGCAGCAGGGCGATACCGACGTTCTGGTCTTCGTTGTCGCCTTTCAGGTCAACGATGGCAGCCAGAGCGCGCACCAGGGCAACGCCACCGCCAGGTACCACGCCTTCTTCGACGGCTGCACGGGTAGCGTGCAGGGCGTCTTCAACGCGGGCCTTCTTCTCTTTCATTTCAACTTCGGTGCCGGCACCGACCTTGATCACGGCAACACCGCCGGCCAGCTTGGCCAGGCGCTCTTGCAGCTTCTCGCGGTCGTAGTCCGAGGAAGTCTCTTCGATCTGGGCACGGATTTGCTTGACGCGTGCTTCGATCTCGCCGTCGGCGCCAGCGCCGTCGATGATGGTGGTGTTTTCCTTGGACAGGATCACGCGCTTGGCGTTACCCAGGTGCTCCAGGGTAGCGGTTTCCAGGGACAGGCCGATTTCTTCGGAAATAACCTGGCCGCCGGTCAGCACAGCGATGTCCTGCAGCATGGCCTTGCGGCGGTCGCCGAAACCAGGCGCCTTGACCGCAGCTACCTTGACGATGCCACGCATGTTGTTGACGACCAGGGTCGCCAGCGCTTCGCCTTCAACATCTTCGGCAACGATCAGCAGTGGGCGACCGGCCTTGGCAACGGCTTCCAGAACAGGCAGCAGCTCGCGGATGTTGGAAATCTTTTTGTCGACCAGCAGCAGCAGCGGGCTTTCCAGCTCGGCAACCATGGTGTCTGGCTTGTTGATGAAGTACGGCGACAGGTAGCCACGGTCGAACTGCATGCCTTCTACCACAGACAGTTCGTTTTCCAGGCCCGAGCCTTCTTCAACGGTGATAACGCCTTCTTTGCCGACTTTTTCCATGGCTTCGGCGATGATCTCACCGATGGAGCTGTCGGAGTTGGCGGAGATGGTACCTACCTGGGCGATGGCCTTGGAGTCGGCGCAAGGCTTGGACAGGTTTTTCAGCTCGGCAACGACGGCAGCAGTGGCCTTGTCGATACCGCGCTTGAGGTCCATCGGGTTCATGCCGGCAGCGACGGCTTTCAAGCCTTCGTTGACGATCGACTGGGCCAGAACAGTGGCGGTGGTGGTGCCGTCACCGGCAGCATCGTTGGCCTTGGAAGCGACTTCCTTGACCAGCTGGGCGCCCATGTTCTCGAAGGCGTCTTTCAGCTCGATTTCTTTGGCAACGGAAACGCCGTCCTTGGTGATGGTCGGCGCGCCGAAGCTCTTGGCCAGTACCACGTTACGGCCTTTCGGGCCGAGGGTCGCTTTTACCGCGTCAGCCAGAACGTTGACACCCACCAGCATTTTCTTGCGAGCGGAATCACCGAATTTTACGTCTTTAGCAGCCATGATCGTTTAATCCTTGAAAATCTTTGGAGTAACGGGAAGTCGGGGGAAATCAGCCTTCGACAACGGCCAGGATTTCGTTTTCGGCCATGACCAGCAGGTCTTCGCCGTCGACTTTCACGGTGTTGCTACCCGAGTACGGGCCGAAAACCACTTTGTCACCCACTTTGACGGCCAGCGCACGTACTTCGCCGTTGTCCAGGACGCGGCCGGTACCGACAGCGACGACTTCGCCGCGGTTGGGTTTTTCAGCGGCCGAACCCGGCAGGACGATACCGCCAGCGGTTTTCGATTCTTCTTCGCTGCGACGGATGACGACGCGGTCATGCAGAGGACGAAGCTTCATTGTCGATCTCTCCCAAATTGTGGTTTTCATCGGCCGGTGTCGACACCGGCGGGTTGATGCTGTCCGGCGTTGCCGGAAGGCCGCTCGCACGGGGCGAACCGCCTGAGTAATGTCTGGTGTTGCCACCAGAAACCTTGCGGTGTCCACTACATGAGGTCGGCCAATTCGATTACAAGGCTTGGGTTGGAAATTTTTTTACCGGAGGGCAGTAGAAGGCAGGTTCAGGCATGGGGCTGCTGTGCAGCCCCTTCACAGCGGTGTCGGTGCGGCGGGTTACTTGTCGCGGCGCTCATACTCGCCCTCGATCACGTTCGGCCGATGGCCGCCGTCACGGGGGGGCTGGGCCTGGAACGGGTCGTCCTGAAAGGCCCGCTGGCGCATGGCCTGGGCCTCGGCGCGTTCGCGCATCTTGCGCGCGGCCAGGTGACGGGTGAACGGCAGCAGGCACAGCAGGCCGAGCACGTCGCTGATAAAACCGGGGATGAGCAGCAGGCCACCGCCCACCGCCAGCATCATGCCCTGGAACATGTCCTCGGCTGGCAACTCGCCACGCTGCAGGCTCTCACGGGCACGCAACGCCGTGGCCAAGCCGGCCACGCGCATCACCAGTACGCCCAGGGCGGAACCGGCGATGATCAGCAGCAAGGCCGGGAAAAAGCCGATGGCAGCGCTGACTTTCACGAAAACAAACAGCTCCAGCACCGGGAACAGAAGCAGCAGCAATAGAAAAACACGCATCAAAGCATTCCTCGTCGGAAGACACCCTTCCAGTAAGACCAACAGATGGATGCGTGTGCTCCGTTTTTCAAGCAGGTGCATCGCAGGCGATTGGCCATTGGTCGGCGCGGGCCAGCAAAACCAAGGCCTCGCGCACTTGTGTCGGCGTATTGCAAATACTCGGGAATGGCAGCCAGTAAACCGCCTGGCCGATGCGCAAGTGCATGCCTTCGCTGTCCACACCGGCCATGCAGGCCGGGGTATCATTGGGCAGGCCGGCAAGCTGCACGTAATGCGCAAGGGCGTTGGCATGGTCGCTGTTCATGTGCGCGACCATGCCCGCCTCGGCCTGGCTGGCAAACGGGTTGGCGAGGGTTACCTGGTCGAGCCAGTGGATGGCGCCGAAGCCGCCGATATAGCGGTGCCGTACCGGCACCAGGGTCCAGAAGTCGAAGTCATGGGCGCTGTGGTAATCGGCCGCATCCGGGAAGTAGCGGTAGTAGCGCTGGGCGGCGGCGTCGATAGCAGCCTGGTCGAGCAGCTTGTGGGCCTGGGCCATTACCGTCAGGCGCCCAACCGCCTGCACGTCTTGCGCCTCACGCTCACCTACCAGCAACGAGCACTTGGGATCTTTCTGCAAGTTGTGGGTGTGCTGTGCGATGCGGCTGATCAGAATCAGGGGGTTGCCCTGGGCGTCCAGGCAATAGGGCACCACCGAGCCGAAGGGGTAACCGGGCATCGACTTGGAATGGGTCGACAACACGCCACGGTATTCCTTGAGCAGCAATTCCCGGGCGGGACGGATGGCATTCTGGCTCACGGCTAACTCCTCAGGGTTGAAGCCTTACACGCTACAAGCTTCGTGCAGCAAGAAAAAGGGGCCATCGCATGGCCCCTTCCCTTCAGGCTTGCAGCGTACGGCGCTTTACCAGGTAACGCCAAAGCCTGCGGTGTAGCGGGTCTTGTCCAGGTCGCTGTCGCGGGTGCCGGTGATGATGTCTTTTTCAGCCTTGAGGTTGAGCGATGCCCATTCGGTAACCTTGTAGCGCAGGCCCATCTCGGCATCCAGCGAGTAGTCGGCCACATTGCCCAGGGGTTTGGCCAGCTCGCCATTGGTGAAGAACTGCACTTTCTTGCCAATCAGGTAGCGGGTGTAATCCCACTTCATCGCAGCCGAATAGAAATTGTCCTTGCCGCCGTCCTGGTACTCGTAATCGGTGCGGTTGAGCAGCGAGCCCAGCGAGAAGGCCCCCAGTTCGTCGTCCCAGAACTGATAACCCGGGCCGGTACCCACGGTGCGCTGGCGGGCCAGGTCTTCGACATGGTCACGCTTGTATTCCAGGCGCCCTTGCCAGAACCATTTCTCGGTCAGGAAACGGTCCAGCGCGTATTCGGCGCTCCAGTTGTCCGTGGTGGTAACGTCATCCTTGGTCTCACGGTTGTACTCGCCTTCGGCAGTATGCCGCCAGCGACCGTGGCGGGCAGTGGTCTTGAAGCCGACGTCATAATCATCGGTATCGTTCTCGGCGCGCTTGTAATCCAGCGCGACGTCGACGTTACCCTTCCAGACCAGGTCCTCGACCACCGGCTTGGGCTTCATGATCTGCTCGATACTGGCAAGCTCCACCGTTTTCGGGGCCTCGCCATTGGCCAAGGTCACCTTGCCAGGCTCGGCGGCCTTGAGTGACTTGGCCTTCTCGCCGGTGTAGGCGTCCTGTTTGACCAGCAGTTCCTGGTCGCTTTCCAGGGTCTTCACTTGCTTCCAGTCAAGGGCGATGGCGCCGCCGTAAGGCGTTTCGAGCAGCAACTTGCCGCCATCGAAGACTTTGATCTTGCCGCTCAAGCGGTCACCGTTCTTCATCCAGACGGTATCGGCCAACGCGGGCGAGGCGCAAAGTGAGGCGGCGAGCAAGGGCAACAGGGATCTAAGAGACATAAGCGGGCTACGGGTTCGATTTGGCGAGAAAAGCCGGGCATTATCCAGATACCGCCGGCCGGAGCAAGGACAGACCCGACGCTTGCCATTGAGTTCCACTCTCATTTGTAATGCCGCCGGTCCGGTTTCATCTACAGCCCAGAGAAGGCGCGATGTCTGATAGCCCTGCACTTATGACTGAAACTGCAGAACACCGACGAACGGCACTCTATTCAGTGCTGGGCCAAGTGCCACCGGGCAAGGTGGTGAGCTACGGCCAATTGGCCGAGCTGGCTGGCCTGGGGCGCGCGGCGCGCTGGGTGGGCCGCACGCTGTCGCAGCTGCCCCAGGGCACACGCCTGCCCTGGCATCGTGTACTGGGCGCAGGCGGGCGCCTTAGCCTGGCGTCCGGTACGCCTTCGGGGGATGAACAGCGCGCCAGGCTGCGTGCCGAGGGCGTGAATGTGGCCAACAATCGTGTGGATATGACGCGCCATGGCTGGCGCCCGATGGAGCACAGCGGTTAGAGTGCGCGCTTTGTTCTGGAAAACTTGAGGCAGATGTTGGTCCATGCCCCGTAAAACCTGGCGCGCTGCGCTCGCTGCCTATGCCAGCCCGTCAACCTTGGTGCTTTTGCTGCTCGGCTTTGCCGCCGGCCTGCCTTACATGTTGGTTTTCTCGACTCTTTCGGTATGGCTGCGCGAAGCGGGCGTGGCCCGGGAGACCATTGGTTATGCCAGCCTGATCGGCCTGGCCTACGCCTTCAAATGGGTGTGGTCGCCCTTGCTCGACCAATGGCGCCTGCCATTGCTGGGTGGCCTGGGCCGCCGTCGCTCATGGTTGCTGCTGTCACAGATACTGGTGGTGATCGGGCTGGTTGGCATGAGCCTGTGCGACCCACAGCAGCACCTGTCGTGGCTGATCGCGCTGGCGGTGCTCGTAGCATTTGCGTCTGCCACCCAGGACATTGCCGTGGATGCTTATCGCCTGGAAATCGCCGATGACCAGCGCCAGGCAGCCCTGGCGGCCAGCTACATGGCCGGCTACCGGGTAGCGGCCTTGCTTGCCACGGCCGGTGCCCTGTTTTTTGCCGAGTGGTTCGGCTCCACCGGGTTCAGCTACCTGCACAAAGCCTGGGCCGGTACCTATGTGATGTTTGCAGTCCTGATGCTGCCGGCCCTGTTCACCACGCTGGTCATGCGTGAGCCGCCTGTGCCCATGCGTACCCAACTGTCGGCGGCGCGCTACGGCCTGGCTCACCAGCTGGCATCGGTGTTCGTACTGATCATCCTGCTGGTGTCGGTACCGGCCAGTTTCACGCAGATGTTCAATACCGGCTGGTCAAGCGTGATCTCGGGCGAAACCAGCCCGCTCGACCTGCTGCTCGAAGACCGGGCATTCCTGCGCCTGATCCTGTACGTGCTGCTGAGCTGGGCCTGCCTGTCGAGCCTGGGGCGTCGAGGCCTTGCGCCTGTGCTCACACCGGTCAACGACTTCATCACCCGCTACCGCTGGCAGGCACTGCTGCTGTTGGGGCTGATCGCCACGTACCGCATGTCGGACACGGTCATGGGTGTGATGGCCAACGTGTTCTACATCGACATGGGCTTCACCAAGGACCAGATCGCGAGCGTCAGCAAGATCTTCGGCCTGATCATGACGCTGGTGGGCGCGGGTATTGGCGGGTTGCTGATCGTGCGCTTCGGCATCATGCCGATCCTGTTCATCGGCGGGGTGGCCTCGGCGGCGACCAACATCCTGTTCGTGATGCTGGCAGACATGGGCCCCAACCTCGAAATGCTGGTGGTGACCATCTCGCTGGACAACTTCAGTTCCGGCATGGCCACATCGGCCTTCGTCGCCTACCTGTCCAGCCTGACCAACCTGAAATTCTCGGCCACGCAGTACGCGCTGCTCAGCTCGATCATGCTGCTGTTGCCGCGGTTGATCGGAGGTTATTCAGGGGTGATGGTGGAGAAGTTCGGCTACCACGATTTCTTCCTGATCACCGCACTGCTGGGAGTACCCACCCTGATCCTGATCGCCCTGCAGTGGCGTCAGGACAGTGCCCGCGGTAAACAGCCAGCCGAGCAGTGAGGGCATGCAGGTGCCCGCCTCGAGGGTTTTTCGCCTGTGAGATCGGGTGGTTTCAATCGCGCCCGATCACCCACCAGAGCGGCCACAGTGCCAGGCCCCCTGCTACGCCGGCCGCCACGGCAAAATGCAGCAGGCTGGCACCCGCTCCGATCATTGCCAACACAGCGCCACCCAGCCCCAGCAAGGCAATGGTGATCATGCCCAGCATGGCCGATACCAGCCCCTTGCTCTGCACGCTGGAAAACAACGTCATGCGGTACAGCACCGCGTTCGCCACGCCCAACCCCAGGGCATACAACGACATCCCCGCCACCACGCTCGGCACGCTCGGCCAGTACCAGGTCGCCAGCACCATCAGGCCCAACCCCGCCAGGTACGGCCATAGCGCCCCGCGCACCAGCGCAGGCAACGGGTAGCGATCGGCGATGTGGTTGATGATCAGGTTGCCAGCAATCAGCCCACCGAACACCGGCAATTGCCACAGCGCATAGGCCAGGGTGCTCAGCCCCTCGTCATGAATCAGCAGCACCGGGGACAGCCCGATCCAGCCGATCAGCGGCAGGCCGACCAGGCCCAGCGCAGCACTGCCAGCGACAAAGCGGCGGTTGGCCAGCAACTGGCCGTAGCCTGCCAGCAGCGGCAACAGGTGAATGGGGGTGAACGCCAATCGCGAGCCGTCGCGGCGCTCCACCCCGAGGGTTTCCGGCATCAGGCGATACAGCAGCAACCACGCCACCACCGCACCGACGGCGAATGCCACGAACAGCCAGCGCCAGTCCAGCCACTGCAACATCAGCGTGCCCACCAATGGCCCAAGCAGCGGTGACAGCAAGGCGATATTGGCCAGCAAGGCCATCATGCGCACCGCATCCGCCTCACTGAAAGCCTCGTTCAGCGCGGGGTAACTGACCGTCACCACAAAGCCAAGGCCAATGCCCTGCAGCAACCGCAGCAGGTTGAACAGGCCGATGTCATGCACCCAGAACGTACCCAGACAGGCCAGGCCAAAGAACGCACAGCCAGCCAGCAGCAACGGCCTGCGCCCATAGCGGTCGGCCAGCGGGCCGATCAGCCATTGCAGCACCACCCCACCCAGCAGGTACAGGTTAAGGGCATGGGGGATGTATTCAGGGCTGGCGTTCATTTCGCCCACCACCACCGGCATGGCCGGCATCACGGCGTCACTGGCCAGGTACGTCAGCAACTCGAACAGGGCCAGCGTCAGGCCGAACAACAGGGCACGCAGGGGGGTTATATAGAGCAGTGGCTTCATGATGGCGCATCGGGTTAGGCAGGAAGGGTCAGGCTATATGCCAGAAATACCCGTATGTTGCTGTGAACAAGTGTAAAGGGTGGGGCCATTGCGCGCCCCACCCTTGATGCCGGGTTACTGCGCAGCCGTTTCCTGCACCACGCGGATGACCCGTTGCGGGAACGGAATGTCGATGCCCTCGGCCTTGAGGCGATCACGGGCCTGCTCGTTGAGCATGAAAATCACGTCCCAGTAGTCCGAGGTCTTGGTCCACAGGCGCAGCGACACGGTGATAGAGCTGTCACCCAGCGTGGATACCACAGCCACAGGTGCCGGGTCGGCCAGCACCCGCGGGTCCTGGGCCAGCTCCAGCAGCACATTGCGAGCCTTCTGCAAATCAGCCTCGTAGTCCACGCCAACATCGAACACCACCTTGCGCGTCGGCTGGCGGTTGGTGTTGGTGATGATGCCGTTGGACAGGGTGCCGTTGGGCAGGATCACGGTCTTGTTGTCACCGGTACGCAGCACGGTGTGGAAGATCTGGATGCTGTCCACGGTACCGCTCACCCCCTGCGCCTCGATCCAGTCGCCGATGCGGAACGGGCGGAACAGCAGAATCAGCACGCCACCGGCAAAGTTGGCCAGGCTGCCCTGCAGCGCAAGGCCAATGGCCAGGGTGGCACCACCGATAGCAGCGACGAACGAGGTGGTTTCGATGCCAATCATCGACGCCACGCTGATGGCCAGCAGGATCTTCAGCACGATGTTGGCCAAGGTGCGGATGAAGGTCTGCAGTGCCGGGTCGTGTACCCGCAGGCCCACGAGCTTGGCCAGCCGGTCGCTGACCTTGTTGGTAACCCACCAGCCAATGGCCAGGGTCACCAGCGCCAATAACAGGCGGCTGCCGTACTCCATGACCATCGGGATCCAGGTGGCGGTTTGGCGGACGAGCTGATCGACCTCAGCGTTCAAATCCATAGTCATCTCCTGACGCCGAGCGGCGATTGCACAATACACCGGGCCGCCAGCCTTTCAGCGGCCCCGGCCCCCATGGACAGCCACAACCGGCCAGGGGTTCCAGCAAGGGAAGTCAGTCGCGGAAGTTGTTGAACTGCAGCGGCATGTCGAATTCCTTGGTACGCAACAGGGCAATGGCCTCCTGCAGGTCGTCACGCTTCTTGCCGGTGACGCGTACTTGCTCACCCTGGATGGAAGCCTGGACCTTGAGCTTGCCATCCTTGATGGTGGCCACGATCTTCTTCGCCAGGTCCTTGTCGATGCCTTCGCGGAACTTGGCTTCCTGCTTCTTTTCCTTGCCCGATGGGTAGGAGTCTTTGGCTTCCAGGCACTTCACGTCGATCTTGCGCTTGACCAGGGCCAGGCGCAGGATTTCAAGCATGGCCTCCAGCTGGAACTCTTCTTCGGCAGTGAGCATGACGGTCTGCTCCTTGTCCTTGAACTCGAAGCTGCCCTTTCCCTTGAGGTCGTAACGGCGGTCCAGTTCCTTGATGGCGTTGTCGACCGCGTTCTGCACTTCGTGCTTGTCCAGTTCCGATACCACGTCGAACGAAGGCATGGTTGTTCTCCCAGAAATAAAAGCGCGCTCGGGCTGAAGATGGAGCGCGCTGGGTTTGATGGTTAAAATGCGGGCTCATTATAACGGGTTGCGAAACGCATATGAGCAGCACCTGGCACATTCTCGGCGCAGGCAGCCTGGGTAGCCTGTGGGCTTGCCGGTTGGCGCGGGCTGGCACTGCCGTGCGCCTGGTCTTGCGTGATGGTCAACGTCTGCGCAGTTACCAGCTGGCCGGCGGGCTCACCCTGGCGGAGCAGGACCAGACCAGGTGTTATGCCATACCGGGCGAAACCGCAGACGCAGCAGGCCCCATCCACCGCCTGCTGGTAGCCTGCAAGGCTTACGACGCTGCGTCGGCCGTGGCCAGCGTCGCGGCGCGCCTGGCCCCAGGCGCTGACGTGGTGTTGCTGCAGAACGGCCTGGGTAGCCAGGACGAGGTTGCCGAGCAGGTGCCCCACGCGCGCTGTATTTCCGCCTCCAGCACCGAAGGCGCCTTCCGCGAAAAGGACTGGCAGGTGCGCTTCGCCGGGCAGGGGTTCAACTGGCTGGGAGACCCAGGCAACCCGGTGCCTGCAACGTGGTTCGAGGACGTACAGCGGGCGGGCATCCCGGCCGAATGGACGCCGGACATCCTCCCCCGCTTGTGGCGCAAACTGGCGCTGAACTGCGCCATCAACCCGCTGACGGTGCTGTACGGCTGCAATAACGGCGGCCTGTTGGGGCACCTGGAAGAAGTGGATGCACTGTGTACCGAACTGCAGCAGTTGCTGCACCGTTGCGGGCAGCCCCAGGCGGCGCTTGGGCTTGGCGAAGACGTGCAGCGCGTGATCCTGGCCACTGCCGCCAACTACTCTTCGATGTACCAGGACGTGCAAGCTGGGCGGCGAACCGAGGTGCACTACCTGCTCGGCCACGCGTGCCGTGCAGCCAGCCGGCACGGCCTGGCCTTGCCCCTGCTGGAACACCTGCAACAGCGCCTGGTCGATAACTTGCGTGCGCGGGGCCTGCCCTGCAATTGACCCAGCCCCTCAACCTGACACGGATACCGCCTGCCCCATGACCTTGCGCCAACGTCTGGAAAACCTGCCCGTCGGGCAGAAGCTGCTGGCGGCCCTGCTGGTCTTGCTGGTAACCATCCTGCTGGTGGCCAACCTCACGTTCATCAGTGCGGCCTACTGGATCACTCAAGAGAGCATGGCCCCGCAGGCGCTGCAGACCATTGGCCGGCTGGTGTCCAACCCACAGCTCGCGGCCCAGGCAGGGGACGACAGCGAGTCGGCCAACGCCCTGCTCAAGGAGCTGGACAGCTACACACCGCTGCGCGCCGCCGCCATCTACGGCAGTGACGGGCGCATGCTGGCGCAGCTGCAACATGGCGAGTCAATGACGCTGCCCAAACGCTTTCGCAACATCGACGGCTGGCGCCTGATGGAGTTTCGCAGCACCCAGCTGATCCGTATGCCACGCGAAGCCCGCCCTCCGGCGCACTTGCTGCTGGTGGCCAGCAGCGAGCTGCCGATGGCCTTCTACACCGGCACGCTCAGTGCCAGCCTGGCCATTCTGGTGTTCAGCATTCTGCTGTGGATCGTGATCGCCCGGCAGATCAAACGGCTGATCACCCAACCGATCAACCAGTTGGAAGAACTCAGCCGCCAGGTTACCCGCGAAGAAAGCTATGCCCTGCGCGCCCGGCGAGGCAACGACGACGAGATCGGCAGCCTGGCCGACGCCTTCAACACCATGCTCTCACGCATCGAGGCCCGCGAGCAGCAGCTCAAGCGTGCCCGTGACGAATTCCAGGATGCCTACGACCAGGCCCAGGGGCTGGCCGAGGAAACCCGGCACACCAACCGCAAGCTGGAACTGGAAGTTCAGGTACGCAGCAAGATCGAGAAAAAGCTCACAGGCTTCCAGAACTACCTGAACAGCATCATCGACTCCATGCCCTCGGCACTGATTGCCCTGGACGAACAGCTGTACGTGACCCAGTGGAACCAGGAAGCCACCGCGCTTTCCGGCACCCGCCTGGATGAGGCGCTGAACCAGGCGGTGTTCATCGCCTTCGCGCCGCTCAAGCCGTTTTTGCCGCAACTCAAGGAAACCGTCGAAAAACACCGTGTGGCAAAGATCGAGCGTGTCACCTGGCAAAAAGGCGATGAACCGCGCCACTACGCCCTCACCTTCTACCCGCTGACCGGGGGCGGTGGCCGCGGGGTGGTCATCCGTATCGATGACATCACCCAGCGCCTGTCGCTGGAAGAAATGATGGTGCAGTCGGAGAAGATGCTCTCGGTCGGCGGCCTGGCGGCGGGCATGGCCCACGAGATCAACAACCCCCTGGGCGCCATCCTGCATAACGTGCAAAACATCCGCCGGCGCCTGTCGCCCGAGCTGCCGCGCAACCTCGAACAAGCGCACGAACTGGGCATCGACCTGACCACCGTCAACCACTACCTGCACAGCCGCGAAGTGCCGCAGCTGCTCGATGGCATTCAGCAGGCCGGTGCGCGGGCTGCAAAAATCGTCACCCACATGCTGAGTTTCAGCCGCCGCAGCAACCGCGAACTGGCGCCCTGCGACCTGCCAGCGTTGATCGACCAGGCGGTGGACATTGCCGGCAACGACTTCGACCTGGCCATCGGTTTCGACTTCAAAGGCCAGGCCATCGTGCGCCAGTTCGACCCGGCGCTCGGCCCGGTGCCCTGCACTGCCAACGAGCTGGAGCAGGTGCTGCTCAACCTGCTGAAGAACGCCGCCCAGGCCATCCACCTGCGCCCGCAGCCCAGCGAGCCAGGGCGCATAACCCTGCGCACACGGCTGGCGCCGCCCTGGGCAGAAATCCAGGTGGAGGACAACGGTGTCGGCATGCCCGAGGCGGTGCGCAAGCGCACCTTCGAGCCGTTCTTTACCACCAAGGAAATCGGCCAGGGCACTGGCCTGGGCCTGTCGGTGTCGTACTTCATCATCACCAACAACCACAAGGGGCAGATGGAGGTGCACTCCACGCCCGGCCAGGGCACCTGTTTCACCCTGCGCCTGCCCCTCGGCCAACCGGCACCCGTGCCGGCCATCACGGAGCAATGACATGGGCTACCGCCTGTCGAAGATCTACACACGTACCGGCGACAAGGGCGAAACCGGCCTTGGGGACGGCCGACGGGTGCCCAAGGACCACCCGCGCATCGAAGCCATCGGCGAAGTGGACAGCCTCAACAGCCAGCTGGGGGTACTGCTCGCAGGCCTGGCCGAGCTGGGGATGGATGAGGTGAGCAGTGTTCTGGCCCCCTGCCAGCATCGCCTGTTCGACCTGGGTGGGGAGCTGGCGATGCCCAGCTACCAGGCACTGACGCAGGCTGAAGTGCTGCGCCTTGAGGCCGCGATCGATGCCTGGAACGAAGAGCTGGGGCCTTTGAAGAACTTCATTTTGCCCAGTGGTTCGGCGTTGGTGGCGCAGGCACACGTGTGTCGCAGCCTGGCGCGCAGTGCCGAGCGCCGTTGCCAGCACTTGAATGCCGTGGAACCTTTGGAGGGTGTAGGGCTGGCTTACATCAACCGCCTTTCAGACCTGTTGTTCGTCGCAGCGCGAATCATTGGCCGCAGGCAGGGGGTCGCCGAAGTGTTGTGGCAGCCTGCCGAGAAACCTGCAGGCTGACACCAGGGGGCCGCCGTTCAGGCCGCGGGCCAGAACGCGCGGATGCCGGCTACCCCCTGAGCCCCGGCTTGCCAAGCCTGCTCACGCTCACCCGGCCCTACGCCGCCGAGCAGGTACACCGGCAGCGGGCACGCCGCGATCAGCCGCTGCGCCTCTTCCCAGCCCAGCGGTGCAGCGTCCGGGTGGGTCTGGGTGGCCTGTACAGGGGACAACGTGACAAAGTCGACCCCCATCTGCTGGGCCAGCGCCAGCTCTTCGGCATTGTGGCAGGACGCTGCCAGCCACCGGTCGGTGGGGAACGGCCGGCCCTTGGGCGCATATTTGCGCAGTTGCGCCGCCGTCAGGTGCCAGCCCGCCGCAGGGAAGTCGCCCAGCCATTCCAGCGGGCCTTTGAGCATCAACTGCGCCTTGCCGGCGCACAGCCCGACCGCATCCACCGCCACATCACGGTACTTGGGGTCGTACATGTCCGGTGCACGCAACTGGATCAGGCGCAGGCCACCGGCCACCGCTTTCTGAATGCCCTTGAGCAGTTGCGGGACTTCCAGCTCATCGGGGGTGATCAGGTACTGGTCAGGCAGGCGTGCAGCGGCAACAATGGGCCTGTTGGCTTGCGGGAAGTCGTACTGGGCCAGGTCACGCGGTGCCACCCAGGCCAGCGGCTGGCCCTCGGCGCCAT
This sequence comes from Pseudomonas sp. S32, assembly GCF_016648095.1. NCBI lineage: Bacteria > Pseudomonadati > Pseudomonadota > Gammaproteobacteria > Pseudomonadales > Pseudomonadaceae > Pseudomonas > Pseudomonas sp. S32. The sequence goes on along the minus strand of NZ_JACVVF010000049.1, from coordinate 5,555 downwards.
GGGGTTCGCCCTCGAACGCATCGACTTCGCGAACCTCCAGCAGCACGTGCTTGTCGGGGTAGTCGTGGCTGACCTTGATCAGGGGGCGCGAACGCGTCACCCGAATGCCCAGCTCTTCGTTGAGCTCGCGGGCCAAGGCCGCCTCGACGCTTTCACCCGCCTCCACCTTGCCACCCGGAAACTCCCAAAGGCCACCTTGGTGCTGGGTGTCGGCGCGGCGTGCAATCAGGATGCGACCATCCAGGCCGCGGATCACGGCGGCTACAACATGAATCCGTTTCACCGCTTACGCTCCACCGGGTTCAAGGCTGGCACGCTGTGTTGAAGAAAGCCCATGGTTCGGCTCCTTTTGGCGTTGAAATGGCGGGGCTGGCAGTCAGCCCCGGCTGTATCAGGTACGGTACTCGGCGTTGATCTTCACGTACTCGTGGGAGAGGTCGGTGGTCCAGATGGTTTCATTGCATTGGCCACGGCCCAGTTCGATGCGGATGGTGATTTCTTCCTGAGCCATCACCTTGGCACCCTGGTCTTCGGTGTAGCTTGGGCTACGGCCACCCTGGCTGGCGATGCACACGCTGTCCAGGTAGACATCGATCAGGCTGACATCCAGCTCCGGCACACCGGCACGGCCAACGGCGGCAAGGATACGGCCCCAGTTCGGGTCAGAGGCAAACAACGCAGTCTTGATCAGCGGCGAGTGGGCCACCGCGTAACCGACGTCCAGGCACTCCTGGTGGTTACCGCCGCCATTCACCTGCACGGTCACGAACTTGGTGGCACCCTCGCCGTCGCGCACAATGGCCTGGGCCACTTCCATGCACACCTCGAACACTGCCTTCTTCAGCGCTTCGAACAGTGCACCGCTGGCTTCGGTCACTTCCGGCAGGTTGGCCTTGCCAGTGGCAATCAGCATGCAGCAGTCGTTGGTCGAGGTGTCGCCATCGATGGTGATGCGGTTGAACGACTTGTTGGCGCCATCCAGCATCAGGTCCTTGAGCACTGCCGGTGCCACGTTGGCATCGGTGGCGATGTAGCCAAGCATGGTCGCCATGTTCGGGCGGATCATGCCTGCACCCTTGCTGATGCCGGTCACGGTGACGGTGACGCCTTCGTGCTGGAACTGGCGGCTGGCGCCCTTCGGCAGGGTGTCGGTGGTCATGATGCCCGTGGCGGCGTCGGCCCAGTTGTTTTCCGACAGGTTGTCCAGGGCAGCCTGCAAGGCGCCTTCGATCTTCTCTACCGGCAGCGGCTCACCGATTACACCGGTCGAGAATGGCAGCACCGACTCGGCCGGCACACCCGCCAGCTCGGCCAGCTTGGCGCAGGTACGTTCGGCGGCGGCAAGGCCAGGCGAACCGGTGCCGGCGTTGGCATTGCCGGTGTTGGTCAACAGGTAGCGCACGGTACCCTGCACGCGTTGCTTGGACAGGATCACCGGGGCCGCGCAGAACGCGTTGAGGGTGAACACGCCCGCTACGCTGGAGCCTTCGGCGCAGCGCATGACCACCACATCCTTGCGCCCTGGGCGCTTGATGCCGGCAGAAGCGATACCGAGTTCAAAACCCGGAACCGGGTGCAGGGTGGGCAGAGGACCAAGACCAACAGCCATTAGAGCGCTCCTAGACAATAGAGTTGATATCGAAAGACGAGGCCGCTGCTACAGGATTGTCGCAGTTCCTGTAGCAGCGGCCTTGTGTTGCGAGAGGGCCGCAAAGCGGCCCCCCGGATGTTTCAGCCTGCAGCGAACCGGTCAGGTCACTCGATCTGGCCGTGGCAGTGCTTGAATTTCTTGCCCGAGCCACACCAGCATGGCTCGTTGCGGCCCAGCTTCTGGTCATTGCGCACAGGGGCAGTGGCCACGGCCACTTCAGCACCCTCCTCGCTCAGTTGCTCGCTTTCCAGGCCTGGCGCCGGTGCATGTTCGAACTGCATGCGGCTGGCCAGTTCTTCGGCATCGCGACGCAGGCGCGCCTCTTCTTCTTCCGGGTCTTCGCGGCGAACCTGAACGTGCGACAGCACACGGATGGCGTCGCGCTTGATCGACTCGAGCAGTTCCTGGAACAGGGTGAACGACTCGCGCTTGTACTCCTGCTTGGGGTTTTTCTGGGCATAGCCACGCAGGTGGATACCGTGGCGCAGGTGGTCCATGGTGGACAGGTGGTCCTTCCACAGGTCGTCCAGCACACGCAGCAGAATCTGCTTCTCGAAGGTACGCAGTGCGTCGATACCCGCCTGGTCTTCCTTCTCGGTGTAGGCGGTGGTGATCTCGTTGAGCAACTTCTCGCGCAGGGTTTCTTCGTAGAGGTGGTCATCCTCGTCGAGCCACTGCTGGATAGGCAGCTTCATGGCGAAATCACTGGCAAGCGACGCCTCCAGGCCAGCCACGTCCCACTGCTCGGGCAGCGATTGCGGCGGGATATGCTGGCTGATGGTAGCGTCCAGCACTTCCTTGCGGAATTCGACGATGGTGTCGCCCACGTTCTCGGCCGCCAGCAGGCTGTTGCGCATGTGGTAGATCACCTTGCGCTGTTCGTTGGCCACGTCGTCGTATTCGAGCAGCTGTTTACGGATGTCGAAGTTGCGCCCTTCTACCTTGCGCTGGGCCTTCTCGATGGCGTTGGTGACCATGCGGTGTTCGATGGCCTCGCCAGACTGCATGCCCAGCGCCTTCATGAAGTTCTTCACCCGGTCGGAGGCAAAGATGCGCATCAGGCTGTCTTCGAGCGACAGGTAGAAGCGGCTGGAGCCCGGGTCACCCTGACGGCCCGAACGGCCACGCAGCTGGTTGTCGATACGGCGCGATTCATGGCGCTCGGAGGCGATGACATGCAGGCCACCCGACTCGATCACCTGCTGGTGGCGCTTCTGCCAGTCGGCCTTGATCTGGGCGATCTGCTCGGCGGTGGGGCTGTCCAGCGCAGCCACTTCGGCTTCCCAGTTGCCGCCCAGCAGGATGTCGGTACCACGGCCGGCCATGTTGGTGGCGATGGTCAGGGCGCCTGGCGCACCGGCCTGGGCAATGATCTCGGCTTCCTTCTCGTGGTACTTGGCGTTGAGCACCTTGTGGTCGATGCCTTCCTTCTGCAGAAGGTTGGACATGTGCTCGGAGGTCTCGATGGTGGCAGTACCCACCAGCACCGGCCGGCCCAGCTTCATGCTTTCCTTGATGTCGGCGATGATCGCGGCGTATTTCTCGTCTGCGGTCAGGTACACCAGGTCGTTGTGGTCCTTACGCGCCAGCGGCTTGTTCGGCGGGATGACCATCACGTTCAGGGCATAGATTTGCGCGAACTCGAACGCCTCGGTATCGGCGGTACCGGTCATGCCGGACAGCTTGGTGTACAGGCGGAAGTAGTTCTGGAAGGTGGTGGAGGCCAGGGTCTGGCTCTCTGCCTGGATGTTGAGGTTTTCCTTGGCCTCGATGGCCTGGTGCAGGCCCTCGGACAAGCGACGGCCCGGCATGGTGCGGCCGGTGTGTTCGTCGATCAGCAGGACCTGGCCGTCCTGGACAATGTACTCGACGTTGCGGTGGAACAGCTTGTGCGCACGCAGGCCGGCGTACACGTGGGTCAGCAACCCCAGGTTGTGCGCCGAGTACAGGCTCTCGCCCTCGGCCAGCATGCCGGACTGGGTGAGCATTTCTTCGATGAACTGGTGACCGGCTTCGTTCAGCTCGACCTGGCGGCTCTTCTCGTCGATGGAGAAGTGACCTTCCTGGGTGACCTGGCCTTCCACTTCTTCAATGTGCTGGGTCAGGCGCGGGATCAGGCGGTTGATCTCGATGTACAGCTTCGAGCTGTCTTCGGCCTGGCCAGAGATGATCAGCGGGGTACGCGCTTCGTCGATGAGGATGGAGTCCACTTCGTCGATCACGGCGAAGTTCAGCTCACGCTGGAACTTCTCGTCCTGGCTGAACGCCATGTTGTCGCGCAGGTAGTCGAAACCGAATTCGTTGTTGGTGCCGTAGGTGATGTCGGCGGCATAAGCGGCGCGCTTTTCTTCAGGCGGCTGGAAGGCCGAGACGATACCGACCGAGAGGCCGAGGAATTCGTACAGCGGGCGCATCCAGTTGGCGTCACGGCGGGCAAGGTAGTCGTTGACGGTGACCACGTGTACGCCTTTGCCGGACAGGGCATTGAGGTAGACGGCCAGGGTACCGACCAAGGTCTTGCCTTCACCGGTGCGCATTTCTGCGATCATGCCCTCGTGCAGGGTCATGCCGCCGATCAGCTGCACGTCGAAGTGGCGCATGCCCATCACGCGCTTGCCAGCCTCACGGGCCACGGCGAAGGCTTCGGGCAGCAGTTGGTCCAGTGTCTCGCCTTTGGCCAGGCGCTCCTTGAACTCTGCGGTCTTGCCCCGCAGTTGCTCGTCGGAGAGGGCCACCATCTTCTCTTCGAAGGCATTGACGATACTCACCGTCTTGAGCATGCGTTTGACTTCACGCTCGTTCTTGCTTCCAAAAAGTTTCTTTAACAAAGGCGCAAACATATCGGCAGGATCTTCCACACGTAGGGATGGAGGGCGGCCCCGTGAGTCGCCCGTGCAGCCCTGAGGCCGCATGCGAACGAGCATTCTACCCGGAAACGATGGTGAGGAAAGTGGTGGATTCCACGATGCTGGCACAGCGCTTTGGCAGGGGCGTGTCTTAGATTGGGCCATTTTCCCTGAGTTCAAGGTTTGCCGTGATGAAACGTTCAGGCAGCGTGTGGCAAAAGCTTGATTTGCATCATGAAAGCACAAGCCTGAGTGGTCACGGGGAGGCTTGCGAAAAGGCCGTCAGCGATCACAGAGGTGCTAAACTGCCGATCTTGTAACCTCATGCGTACCCCCATGGCCTTCAAACCTTCCTCTCCCCAGCTGCCGTCCGCCCTGCTGCGCCAGGTGCGCCCGCTGCGCCTGCTGTTGAACCAGGCCGAACGCCTGGAGCATCTGCAGCGTTTGCTGGAAAGCCAACTGCAGCCGGCTGCGCGCGAGCACTGCCATGTGGCGTCGTGGCGTGACGGCACGTTGCTGCTGGTGGTGACCGATGGCCATTGGGCGACTCGCCTGCGCTACCAGCAGAAGCGTCTGGTGGCGGCGTTGCAGGCCATGGAGGCGTTCGGCAACCTCAGGCGCATCCTGTACAAAGTGCAGCCGCCGTTGGTGCCGGCCAAACGCGGGAGCAACCTGACGGAGTTGTCGCCCAGCGCGGCCGAGAGCCTGCGTGACACGGCGCAAGGCATCACAGACCCTAAGTTGCGCGCCGCGCTGGAGCGATTGGCGGCGCATGCCCGGGACAAGGGATGATTCGGGGCTGATGTGTCAACCGTCTCTGCGCACAGGTGTCAGCGATGTATGCGGCCTGCGCTGTTTTCGGTATTCCTGGGCTCGACTGACTTAATTCGCAAATCACCCTATTCAAACTTTCGCGCACTTCAGCCAAGCCCAACCAGCGCCCACTCAGATACGCCGCACTATATTCATTCCAACTCGCTGTTGATGTTGCTGTAGATCTTGATCTTGATCTTGATCTTGATCTTGATCTTCGCGACTTCAGGAGGCCGAACGAAGGA
>NZ_JACVVF010000048.1:0-36688 GCF_016648095.1 Pseudomonas sp. S32 | reverse complement strand
CCGGTGCCATACACCGCGCTGCCTGCTTCGCGGGTGAACCCGCTCCCACAGTATGAGGGGGGCTGGACGTTATTATGTTTACGCCCTGGCCTCTAACGGTGCAACACGTACTGGCCGCTGAAAAGTACTGCGGCCTCATCACTCCCCACGTTGCTGACGGTCGTTTCCAGCGTCAGGCGCGCTCTGCCGCGGCGCTGGTAGAGCGCTAGAAACCGTTCCCAGGCTTTTTCATCCGGTGCCACACAACGCGCTACCGCCGCGCCAGTTACCGGTAGCGGGTAGCTGATCTGGCCTTCCTGAATGACGATATGCCCGTCATCGATACCCAGCTCACGCAAACGCAGGTGCAGCCACCCCCAACCCGCCAACACCGCTGCGCAATAAAGGCTGCCACCGAACATGGTGCTCTTGTGGTTGACGTTGGCCGCCAGCGGCAATTGCAGCTGCAGCACCTGCTGCTGCCAGCCCACCACCTCCAGGCCCATCTCCTGCGTCAGCGGAATATCGCGGTGCAGCACCGCCTGCAGGTACTGGCTCTCGTTACTCATCAACGGGTTTCCTCATGGTCGTCATGGCCACCGCTGCCGCCTTCGAAATGCAGGCCATGCTTACGCAGCTTGTCGTGCAGGGTTTTGCGCGGGATGCCCAAGGCTTCGGCCAGGCTGCGCATCGAGCTGTGGGGCTTGGCCAGCTCGGCAGTGATCAGCGAGCGCTCGAAGTGCTCCACCTGTTCACTCAGGTTACCCGTGACTACGCTGGGTGCAGTAGCGGCCGAAGGCGCGGCCTGGCCGTCCAGGGCCAATTCCAGGCCAAGGGCAAAGCGCTCGGCGGCATTCTGCAGTTCGCGCACGTTGCCTGGCCAGTCATGGCGTAGCAGCAAGGCGCGCTGCGCAGGTTGCAGGGCGTGTGGGCCCAGGCCGTGGCGCTGGGTGGCGGCGTCGGCATAGTGCTGGAATAGCAGCAGAATGTCGTCGCCCCGCTCGCGCAGTGGCGGAATGCGCAGCGGTGCCACATTCAGGCGGTAATACAGGTCGGCGCGGAAGCGGCCTTGGTCGGCAGCCTGGCGCAGGTCTTCCTTGGTGGCGGCGATAATGCGGATATCCAGCGGGATAAGCTGGTTGCCGCCCACGCGCTCTACCACCCGTTCCTGCAGCATGCGCAGCAGTTTCACCTGCACATCCAGGCTCATGCTCTCGATTTCGTCGAGGAACAGCGTGCCGCCATTGGCGAATTCGAACTTGCCGATGCGGCGCTTCTGCGCGCCGGTGAAGGCGCCTGGCTCGTGGCCAAACAGCTCGCTCTCCACCACCGATTCCGCCAGTGCGCCGGCGTTGATGGCCACGAACGGGCCGTCCCGGCGGCTGGAAAGGTCGTGCAGCGCGCGGGCTACCACCTCCTTGCCAGCCCCGGTTTCGCCCAGGATTAGTACGTCTGCGCGGGTGGCGGCCAGCGCTGCGATCTGCTCGCGCAGGCGCAGCATGGAGGGGGACTGGCCCACCAGCCGGGTGGCCAGTTGCTGGCGATCGCTCAGGGCCAGGCGCAGGCTGCGGTTGTCCAGCACCAGGCGGCGCAGCGCCAGGGCACGGCGCACGCTGTCCAGCAGGGCATCGCTGGCAAAGGGTTTTTCCAGAAAATCGTAGGCACCGGCGCGCATGGCCTGCACCGCCAGCGGCACATCACCGTGGCCGGTGATCAGCAGCACCGGCAGCTCGCTGTCCAGGCCGCGCAATTGCTCAAGCAGTTGCAGGCCATCGATACCGGGCATGCGGATGTCGCTGACCACCACGCCCGGCCAGTCGGCCTCGATACGCTCGGCCAGGCCCTGGGCCTCGGCCAGGGTCACCACCTTCAGCCCGGCCAGGTCGAGGGTCTGGCTCAGGGCCTGGCGCAGGTGCGGGTCATCATCGACCAGGATGACCTGAGCGTGGCTGTCGATCTGTGTCTCGGGGCTCATGCCGAGGAATCCTCCGAATTGGGCAAGGTCGCGCCAGGTGGGGCTACACGCATTTCCAAAGTGAGCAGTGCGCCGCCTTCAGGGTGGTTGGCCAGCAGCAGTTCCCCACCCAGGGCGCGCATCAGGCTTTCGCAGATGGCAAGGCCCAGGCCCAGGCCCTGGGTGCGTGTCTTGGTGGTGAAGAACGGCTCCTTGGCGTGCTCCAGGGCCTGGCGGCTGAACCCCGGGCCGTTGTCGCGAATGTACAGGTAGACGCAGTCATCATGCTGTTCGGCACTTATCCACAGCCGGCGCGGGTTGGCTTTTTCGGTCAGGGCATCCAGGGCATTGGCCAGCAGGTTGCTGAGCACCTGGCGCAGGCGGGTTTCGCCGGCCTGCACCCACAGGGTGGCTTCTGGCAGGTCGCGGACCAGTTCCACCGCCATGGCCCGGCGGCGCTTGGCCAGCAGGGCCAGGGCGTCATCCAGCGCCGGCTGCAGGGCCACGCTTTCCGGCGCATGCCGGTCGCGCCGGGCGAAAGCGCGCAGGTGGGCGATGATCGAGGCCATGCGCCCGGTCAGTTCGCCGATCAGCTTGAGGTTGCCACGGGCGTCCTCGATGCGTTGGTGGTCCAGCAAGATCTCGGCGTTTTCGGCGTAGCTGCGGATGGCCGCCAGGGGCTGGTTCAACTCGTGGCTGATGCTGGCCGACATGGTGCCCAGCACCGACAGCTTGCCGGCCTGCACCAGTTCATCCTGCGCACGCACCGCCTCCTGCTGGGCATTCTCGCGCTCCAGCACCGCACTTTTCAGCCGCGTGTTGAGGCCTTCCAGGTCGGCGGTACGCTCGGCTACGCGCTTTTCCAGCTGCTGGCGCCCGTGCGCCTCGATGTCGATACGGTCGATGTAGTGGCGGCGGCGCTGCATCACCAGGCCGGTCAGCAGCATCACTACCAGCAGGGCGCCAGCGCCGATGGCGGTAACCGTTTGCACCGAGCGGTCCACCAGGATGCGTGGGGCAAGGATGCTGACCTGCCAGCCGGTTTGCGTGATGTCGCGGGTCTGGGTGATCCACGCGTCAGGGTTGATCACCAACGGCTGTGGCGCCTGGGTGGGGTAGGGCTGGATGGCGATGATGGCCTGGCGTTCCGCTTCGGTCAGCGGCCGGGTGGCACGGAACCGCCAGTCGGGGCGCGAGGTGAGAATGACCACGCCGTTGTGGTCGGTCAGCAGCAGTTGCTCGGGGGTACGGCCCCACAGGGTTTCGGTGTGGTCCAGGTCCACTTTCACCACCAGCACCCCAACAATGCGCTCGCCATCGCGCACGGCGGCGGCAAAGAAGTAGCCGCGTTTGGCCGAGGTGGTGCCCTGGCCGAAGAAGCGCCCCAGGTGCCCGGCCATGGCTTCGTTGAAATACGGGCGGAAGGCGAAGTTGCGGCCGACGAAGCTGTCTTGCTTGTCCCAGTTCGACGCCGCCAGGGTGTTGCCGCTCACGTCCATCAGGTACATCACTTCGGCGCCGGTCTGCTGCACGATGTTCTTCAGCAGCCGGTTGGCATTGGTGACGGCCTCCAGGCGGAACGGGTCGGCCAGCACGCCGCGCAGTGCGGGCAGGTCGCCGAGTATCTGCGGCAGGGTTTCGTAGCGGTGCAGGGTGCCCAGCAAGTTGGCCACGTACAGGTCCAGGGTCTGGCGGTTTTGCGATGCCAGCTCCTGCTGGTAATACCGCTCGGCCAGGTGATGCAGGGGCCACAGCAGTGGCACCAGGCACAGGGCCAGCAGGGCCAGGCTGCGCCAGCGGGGACGACGAGGGGGCGTGGGCTTTGCAATCATCGGGTAAGTGCGCCAGATAAGTCTGACGCAATTATGCGCTACTTAAGGCAGCAGTTCCGCCTCGGTCAGCGACACCCCCAGCTTGTCCTTTTCGGAAAGCACCGGTGGTTGCTTCAAGCCCCAGTCGATGGCCAGGGTGGGGTCGTCCCAGCGGATGCAGCGGTCGGCGCCGGGGTTGTAGTAGTCGGTGGTCTTGTAAAGGAACTCCACCGACTCGCTCATCACCGCAAACCCATGGGCGAACCCTGCAGGTATCCAGAGCTGGCGATGGTTTTCGGCAGAAAGGTGCACGGCCACCCAGCGGCCGAAGGTAGGGGAGTGCTTGCGCACATCAACGGCTACGTCACGGATCTCCCCCTGCACCACGCGCACCAGCTTACCCTGGGTGTTCTGCACCTGGTAATGCAGGCCGCGCAGCACCCCGGCCACCGAGCGGGAATGGTTGTCCTGAACGAACTCGACGTTCGTGCCAGTGTGGCGGGCAAACTCGCGCGCGTTGAACGATTCGAAAAAAAAGCCGCGGCTGTCACCGAATACCTTGGGCTCGATGATCAGTACCTCGGGGATTGCAGTGGGAATGATGTTCATCGGGGACGGCCCTGGCTGCTGTTCAGTAATGACCCTAGCTGGCGTGCGTGCTTTTTTCTCATGAAACAATCTTGGCTGGATGCCAGGGGGAGCCTTGTGCTAGATGTGATGGCTTGGACAGTACAACGTTTACCGATTCTTATCGGTTATAGTGTTCGTTAAGGCGATGTAATGATCTATCTCCCGCTTCAATTATAGATATATATCGGTTATAAATTCCCCAACGCCCGCCTCGTTCGGTCAGGGCCATTGACAGAGGTCAACGATGAAAACCCTCAATTCCACGCCCCGTGCCGATGGTTTCCACATGCCCGCCGAATGGGCCCCGCAAACCCAGGTATGGATGGTTTGGCCAGAGCGCCCTGACAACTGGCGTTTGGGTGGCAAGCCTGTTCAGGCAGCCCATGTGACCTTGGCCAAGGCCATCGCCCGCTTCGAACCCGTCACCGTTGCCGTGTCTGCCGGCCAGTACGAAAACGCCCGTCGCCAGCTGGACCAGCCGAACATCCGGATCGTGGAAATGAGCAGCGATGACGCCTGGGTGCGCGATACCGGCCCAACCTTCGTTATCAACGACCAGGGCGAAGTGCGGGGTGTGGACTGGGGCTTCAACGCCTGGGGCGGCTTCGATGGCGGCCTGTACGCGCCGTGGAACCGTGATGAAGAGCTGGCCACCAAGGTGCTTGAAATGGAGCGCTGCCAGCGCTACCGCACCGAAGGGTTCGTGCTGGAGGGTGGGTCTATTCACGTGGACGGTGAAGGCACCGTGATTACCACCGAAGAGTGCCTGCTCAACCGTAACCGCAACCCGCACCTGAACCGCGAGCAGATCGAAGCGGTGCTGCGCGACAACCTGGCTGTCGACACCGTGGTGTGGCTGCCGGATGGCCTGTACAACGACGAAACGGATGGCCACGTCGACAATTTCTGCTGTTACGTGCGGCCGGGTGAAGTGTTACTGGCCTGGACCGATGATTCCAACGACCCCAACTATGCACGTTGCCATGCCGCGCTGCAGGTGCTGCAAAACACCCGCGATGCCAAGGGCCGTGAATTCATCGTGCACAAGATGCCGATCCCGGGGCCGCTGTATGCCACCGCTGAAGAGTGCGCAGGCGTCGACCAGGCGGCTGGCAGCCAGGAGCGCGACCCTTCGGTGCGCCTGGCGGGCTCGTACGTGAACTTCCTGATCGTCAACGGCGGCATCATTGCACCGAGTTTCGATGACCCGGCAGATGCCGAGGCCAAGGCCATTCTGGCGAAGATCTTCCCGGACCACGAAGTGGTGATGATCCCGGGCCGTGAATTGCTGCTGGGCGGGGGCAACATTCATTGCCTGACGCAGCAGCAGCCTGCGCCTCTGCACCGCTAGGGTTCTGCACCGCCCGACGCCCGGCGCGGTGGCTGGCATACGTTTTGTATTGTTTATCAAGCAGATAGCCCGGCTGGGTTGGGTTATCCGTTTGTAACAATACCTACGTAAGTTAGCTGCTCACGGGCCAGGAGTACGTGTAGACATGAATGCAGCAAGTGAGTCGGCTTTGCGCCCAATGGCAGTGGATCACTCAGCGCTGAAGGTGTTGGCGAGGTGGTTGAAACACCATGGAAGCATCAGGGTCAGGACGACCGACCCACGACGTCTACTTGCCGGGCGCTACCCTCAGGGGCTGATCAGCGATGCAGAGATGCAGGCGTTGATGGCGGTGTGGCACTGATCGTCAGCCTTTGGGGCATGCGCTACCCCGCTCCATATGCTCTGAATGCAGGTCTATGGAGTGGGGTTTTTCGCGGATCAACCGCGCAGCTACAGTGGAACCTTCAGAAACTGTAACTCCCTGTCACCACCAGGCTACGCGGGTCACCCACCTGAATCTGCGCAGCACTGGTCGCCGAACTGTAGTAGGTCTTGTCGGCAATGTTGCTCAACGCAGCGCGCACGTCCCAGTCATGGGTGCGATACCCCGCCAATGCATCCCAGCGGCCATACCCCGGCAATACCGTGGTGTTCTGGTTGTCTGCATAACGCTCGCCCACCAGCGTTAGGCCGGTTTCGGCGTACCAGCCCAGCTCCGGCTTCCAGGTGACGAACAGGCTGGCGTTGCGCTTGGCCACATCATTGATGCGGTTGCCTTCCAGGCCGTTGTTGTCCTTGACCACGGTGGCGTCCTGCAGGCCGACACCCCCGCGTACATACCAGTTGCCGATCACATTCCCCGTGGCAGTCAGTTCAATGCCCCGTGAACGCTGCAGGCCGCTGAGCAGGGTGATTTCCGGGTTGATCGGGTCGCGGGTGCGGCGGTTGTACAGCTCCAGTTCATACACCGCCAGGGTGGTGGTCAGGCGCTGATCGAACCAGTCGCTTTTTACTCCGATCTCTTTCTGCCGGGTCAGCTCCGGGCCGGTATCGTTGGTATTGCCCGCCGCGCCTGGGGTAATGCCGATCAGCCCGCCACCCACAGGTGCAAACGTCTTGCTCCACGAGGCATAGAACGAGTGATCGCGCCACGGCGTGTACACCACGCCCAGGCGCGGGCTGGTGGTGCGGCTGTCCTGCTTCTCAGCCAGGTTGCGCACCTTGTTGGTGGTCTCCACTTCGAACTGGTCGAAGCGCACACCGGCCAACACCTGCCACTGGTCATTGAGGCGAACCTGGTCCTGCAGGTACACCCCCCGGCTATCGACCAAGGTGTGGTTGTTGCTCGACACCACCATGCGGCCGTTGTGCTGCCGGCTGCGATCCGGGTTGTTCAGGGACAGCGCCGGCACCGGCCTGCCGCCGGCAGACACCGCTGTGGCGGTGTACAGGGTAGGGTCGCGGCGCTGGTTGCCGAACTCCAGGCCCAGCAGCAATTTATGCTCCAGGCCCAGCGTGTCGAAGTCACCCTCGGCTTCCAGGTTGTTGAACAGGTTGCGGGTGTTCAGGTCCTGCTGCCAGCGCTGGCGGGTCACCGTTGCCGTGGTGGCGTTGTAGGCGGTGGGGTAGGTGTTGTCGAACTCGCTGTCCAGCTTGAACAGGCCCAGGGTGTGGCGCAGCTGCCAGGTTTCGTTCAGCTGGTAGTTGAGGCGCGAGCGCAGCGACTGGGCGCGGTCGTCAATGTAGTCACGGTGGGTATCGCCATAGGTGGTGCTGCGGTTTACGTCGGCCGGGCGGCCGTTGACACCCGGGATGCCGCGGTCGGGGGTGCGGTTGAAGCGGCTGTATTCGTACTGCACCAGCCAGTTCAGGTCGGGGGTGACCTGCCAGCTTACCGAGGGCGCGAATAGCTGGCGGCTGCCATCGATGCCGTCCCGGAAGCTGTTGTTGTCCTGGTTACCCATGTTCAACCGCAGGCTCACGGTGTCGCTGGGGTCGGCGCTCAAGTCTGCATAGAGGCTGCGCAGGTCTTCGCTGCCGGCCTGCGCTTCGACGGTGGAGCGCCGGCCAGCCTCCGGTGCCTTGCTCACCCGGTTGACGATGCCGCCCTGGCTGCCGCGCCCGTACAGCACCGCTGCCGGCCCCTTCAGCACCTCGACCCGTTCGATATTGTGCAGGTCGCGGATGTACTGGCTGTCATCGCGGATGCCATCGAGGTAGAAGTCGTTGCTGGCCTCGAAACCGCGAATGCGCACGCTGTCGAAGCGCGTATCGGCGCCGCTGCTCACGTTGGGGATGCCTTCCAGTGCCTTGCCCAAGGTATTGCTGCCGTAATCCAGCACCTGCGCCGCCTTCACCGTATCGATCGCCTGGGGCACATAGCGCACGGGCGTAGCGGTACGGGTAGCCGTGCTCACTTCCTTCACGCGGGGGTTGTCTTTTTCGCGCTCGCTGTCGGCGGTCACCGACAGTTCAGGCAGGGTGGTGGTCGCAGCGCTGGCAAAGCCTGCAGTGAACAGCAACGAAAGGGAAAGCGAGAGGGGAGATAGACGTTTGGGGGCAAGCATGGAGCGTATCCAGACCAGGCATTAATGGAGGTGCGAATGGTAATGCCTACCATTTACTATTGCCTGGCTATTTGTAAAGAGTTACCGTTACATATGTATCGCTTTGTAACTAATTCATCCGTCTCACGGGCTCACGGAGAATTGTCCTAATGGTCAGGTTGGATAATCCCGCTTGAGATGGAATCACTGCCTATAGCCCAAACGCGTAGAAAAATGCCTCGTTCCACACCTGCTTTTTGGTTATATCGACCTGCATTTCACGTTTTTTTGACATTCGCGCTCACCCACCGCTAGGATTCGGCCAACGCCTGCTGGCCAATCCCATTGGCCGTGCTGTTGCCTCAAGCCGCCGTGTACTTACCGGCATGGCTCCCAGGCTGGACCCGCATAGCGTCGAACCTACGAAGGGGCGTTGGTTCCTGGCGCCATATTGCAGAGCGTTCTTGATCTAGAAATAAGGAAAACAACATGTTGAATACCAGGATCAGCCTGGTCGCCCTGGCGATGATCGCCGCGACCCAGGCACAGGCCAATGACCAGGCCGCCAGCAAGGGCTTCATCGAGGACAGCCACGCCAACGTCCTTCTGCGCAACGCCTACATCAACCGTGACAAGAAGCACGGCACCGACGACCAGATCGAATGGGGCCAGGCTTTCATCGGTAACTTCTCCTCCGGCTTCACCCAGGGCACCGTGGGTGTCGGCGTGGACGCATTTGGCCTATACGCCTTGCGCCTGGATGGCGGCAAAGGCCACAACGGTGGCGGTGGCGTGGACTTCTTCAAGCCGCACGACACCACCAACGCCGATGGCAACGCCAGCTCGCCGCACAACCTGACCCGCGCCGGTGCCGCCGTTAAGTTCCGCATCTCCAACACCGTGCTCAAGTACGGTGACCAGATGCCAGCCCTGCCCGTGCTGCAATACGACGACGCGCGCCTGCTGCCAGAAAGCTTCACCGGCACCTTGATCACTTCCAAGGAAATCGAAGGCCTGGAGCTGAACGCCGGTCGCTTCACCCAGGAAGCCCGCAAGAGCGCCGAGCGCCGTGACGGCGGCGGCCTGAAGTCGATCAACGTGTTCGGCGGCAGCTACAAGTTCACCGACAACTTCACCGCGTCGCTGTACACCGCCGACAACGAAGACGTGATGAAGAAGCACTACCTGGGCCTGAACTACGTTCATGCCATCGCCAATGACCAGTCCCTGACCCTGGACTTCAACGGCTACAAGTCGAACATCGACAACAAGTACGTGCAGGCAGCCGGCCTTAACGGCGACTCCAACACCATCTGGAGCCTGGCCGCCACCTACGCCTATGGCGCCCACTCGTTCACCATCGCCCACCAGCGCAGCACTGGCAGCACCGGCTACAACTACGGCTGGTACCAGAACAAGGGCGGCGTGGGTGACGGTGGTTCCACCATCTTCCTGGCCAACTCCTACTGGTCGGACTTCAACGCCGAAGACGAGCGTTCGTGGCAGCTGGGCTACGGCCTGGACTTCAGCGCCTACGGCATCCCGGGCCTGACCTACAAGCTGGCCTACGTGGTGGGTGACAACATCAACACCCGCACCGTCGCCAACCCGCAGGGCTACGGCGAGGGCAAGGAGCGCGAGATCTTCAACCAGGTCCGTTACGTGGTGCAGGAAGGCCCGGCCAAGGACCTGTCGATCAAGCTGCGCAGCTCGTTCGTGCGTACCAACGACGCCGTGCGCCAGAACGGTTACAACGACGACGGCAATGAAGTGCGCGTGTTCGTCGAGTACCCGATCAGCATCTTCTGATCCGCTGCTGAACCAAAGGCTACCCCCATACCATTGGGGGCGCCTTCCGCAGCCATGGTTGCCCGCCGTCAGGCCGGCAACCCGATACTCACCCGCAGCCCGCCCCCCTCGCGGTTTACCACCGTCAGCTCGCCCCCATGGCTGTTCGCAATGCGCTGGGCAATGCTCATCCCCAACCCGTACCCGCCAGACCCTTGGTTGCGTGAGCCTTCACCCCGCACGAACGGCTCGGTGATGGTCGCCAGCAGTTCAGGTGCAATACCCGGCCCCCGGTCATCCACGTGAATCACCACCTGTGATCCCATACGCTCCAGCGTGACGCTTACGCCATTGGCGTAACGCAGTGCATTCACCAGCAGGTTCTGCAGGCAACGCTGCAGCAGCAAGGCATCCACCTTCACACTGCCTACCTGGCCGTGCACCGGGAGTGGCTCCTCAACGGTGGCCAGCTCTGCGCACTGGCGTGCAACCAGCCGGTCGATGTCCACGTGTTGCAGGTTCAGCTGTTCACCCGCCCGCAGGTAGTCCAGTACCTGGCCGATCATGTCGTCCATCTGGGCGATGTTCTGCCGCAGCCGCTGGCGGTGTTCGTCGTCGGGCATGCGCTCCAGGCGCAGGCGCATGCGCGTCAGCGGGGTGCGCAGGTCGTGGGACACGGCGGCCAGAAAGTACGCCTTGTCGTTGACCATGGCGATCAGGCGCTGCTGCATGGCGTTGAAGGCCTGCGCCGCCTGGCGCACTTCTTCGGGCCCGTCCAGTGCCAGCGGTGGTTGCTCCAGGTTGCCACCCAGCCCCCGCGCCGCATCGGCCAGGCGGCGCAGCGGGCGCAGGCACAGGCGTACGGCAATCAGGCACACCAGCAGCACGGCGACGATGCGCAGCGCATACACCCGCAGCAAATAGTCGCTGATCAGCAACCAGGCCGACTCGCCGCTCCAGCCCTGCAGTTCCTGGCCGTCGATGGTCAGCCAGTGCCCATCGGCCAGCGGCACTGCAAACTGGATATGCGCCTGGGCGGTACGCAGCCCGAACAGGCTGCGCCAGACGATGGGGCGCCCGAGTTCGTCGGTCAGTTGCACCTTCATCAAGCGCACGTTCGGCTCGCGCCCCAGCTCGTATTTCAGGGCCTGGTGCAGCAGCAGCTCCACGCGCTTGCGCCCGCGTCGTTCGTCCGCTTCCAGCGGCGGCAGCTGTTCTGCGCAACGCAGTTGATAGTGGGCGGGCACCTTCACGGCACCGGCATGGCACTGCGCCTGGGCGATCAAGGGGGCGCTGCGGGCGGCGATCAGGCGCACCGGGGCTTCTAGCACCTGGGCGAAGCGCACGTCGAACCAGATGCTGCTGGACATCAACTGAATGGCCAGCGTGCCGCCCACCATGATCAGCAGCAGCTGGCCGAACAGCGTGCGCGGCCACAGCCGACGGGCCCAGCGCATCTCAGGCGTCGGCCTGGGGGCTGGCAATGCTCAGCAGGTAGCCCTCGTTGCGGATGGTGAGTATCTGCGCAACGCCGCCCGGTGCGTGGCGCAGGTGCTGGCGCAGGCGGCTGACGCACATGTCCACCGAGCGGTCGTCGGGCAGGTGGTCGCGGCTGAAGGCACTGCGGGTGAGCTGGTCGCGCGATACCACACGGTTGTTGGCTTCCAGCAACTCACGCAGCACGCGGTAATCGGAGCGGGGCAGGGTGAGGGTTTCGCCATCGGGGCGGGTGAGCAGGCGTTTCACGTGCTCCAGGCGGAAGCCCGCAAAGGCATGGGCCTCCACCTGGGCGGGTTCCTGCACGGCGGTGTGCAACCGATGCGGCCTGCGCAGCACCGCCTTGATGCGGGCGATCAGTTCACGGGGTTCGAAGGGTTTGGCCAGGTAATCGTCGGCACCTACCTCCAGGCCGATGATGCGGTCCAGCGCGCTGCCCTTGGCCGACAGCATGATCACTGCCAGCCCCGGGGTGGCCTGCAACTGGCGGCACAGGCTTAAACCGTCTTCGCCGGGCAGCATCAGGTCCAGCACCACCAGTGCCACCGGCTGGCGGGCCAGCTGTTCGCGCATCTGCTTGCCATCGGCGGCGGCCAGTACGGTGTAGCCAGCGTCCTTGAGGTAGTCGCAGAGAAGTTCGCGAATCTCGTCGTCATCGTCGACAACCAGCAGGGTTGTGCTCATGTGCAGGACACCTTTCAGGTGAGGGCCAGCGGCGCTCATTACGTTCAATTACAACCCCATACATGTCGGGTGTAGAGCCCGGAGGGCCGATCCCTAGAATCCTAACAAAAAATCATCTGCAAATACGAAGCCTTCCCAAATGAATCCCTTGAGCACACCGAAAACCTTCACCTCGTTCACCTGCGGCGGCACCCGCATTACCCCTGTCGCACTGCTGGTCGCCCTGGCCATCAGTGGCAGCGCCATGGCCGCCGACAGTGCCCCACTGGTGCTGGACGCCACCAACATCGAAGACAGCGCCATGCTGCCCGGCGATGAAGCGGGCCAGCTGGGTTACACCGTCGAGAGCACCCGCAGCTCCACCGGCCTGGACTTGACCCCGCGGCAGACCCCGCAGTCGGTTACCACCATCACCCGCCAGCAAATGGATGACCGCGCCATCCACAGCATCGAGCAGGCGCTGGAAACCACGCCCGGTGTTACCGCCAGCAAGCTTGAAGTGGGTGGCCGCACCGAATACCGCGCCCGTGGCTACGCCATCACCAACTGGAAAATCGACGGCCTGCAAACGCCCGGCGCGTCCGACTTCAGCGGCAGCGGCAACGCCCTGAACATGGACCTGTACGAGCGCATCGACATCGTGCGCGGCGCCAACGGCCTGCTGGGCGGCACCGGCGACCCCTCGGCCACCGTCAACCTGATCCGCAAGGCCCCCACCAAAACCTTTGGCGGCAGCGCCTACGCCACCTACGGCAGCTGGGACAAACGCCGCCTGGGCGCCGACCTGAACCTGCCGCTGTCGGAGGACGGCCGCCTGCGTTCACGCTTTGTGATGACTCAGCAGGACGCCAACTCGTTCCGCGACAACCAGTCCGAGCGCTCCCGCGCCGCCCTGGCCAATTTCGAGTTCGACCTGGACGACGCCACCACATTGGGTGCCGGCTACCAGTACGAGTACAACAAGGTGGTGGGTGGCGGCTGGGGCGCGAACATCCCTATCTGGTACCGCGACGGCAGCAAAACCGACCTGCCGCGCAGCAACAACCTGGTACCCAGCTGGAGCTTTGGCGAATACACCACCCGCACCGCGTTCGGCTCGCTGGCACACCGCTTCGACAACGACTGGGCGCTGGACCTGAAAGTGGCCCAGAGCACCACAGATGCCCTTAACCACCGCGGCCTGGGCAAGGTGAACTCCGCTGGGCGCGGCAGCTTTGGCGGCTACTGGGACCAGGACGGCAGCGGCGCAGTGCTGAACGGCCTGCACAGCTCCAGCGATACCACCCAGCAGTCGGCGCAGATCGACCTCTCTGGCCCGTTCCAGCTGTTCGGCCGCACCCACCAAGCCATGGTGGGCTACAACGACAGCCGCACCGTGGCCTGGTCGCCCGAGTACAGCTGCAACATGGTCGGCAACGGCCGGATCGGCGCCCCGGTGGTCGGCTGCCTGTTCCGCGCCAACAACGGCCTGCCGATCAGCGACTGGCGTAACGGCGTGAACGCCGACTACGACATGCTCGCCTCGCAAACCGGCCGCCACACCAAAACCACCACCCGCCTGCAGGGGCTGTACGCCGCCACCCGCCTGAGCATCACCGACCCGCTGTCGGTCATCGCCGGGGTGCGCACCACCGACTATTCGGCCATTACCCGCAGCGTCAACGGCGCCCGCACCAGCCAGGAAGAAAGCGGCATCGTCACCCCCTACCTTGGGGCGGTGTACGACCTGAACGAAAACTACTCGCTGTACGCCAGCTACACCGACGTTTTCACCCCGCAAACCCAGGAAACCAGCAGCGGCGCCAAGGTGGAGCCGATCCGTGGGCAAAGCTACGAGACGGGTATCAAGGGTGAGTGGTTCGACGGCCGCCTGAACGCCTCGGCGGCGTACTTCCGCAACAAGCAGGAAAACAAGGCCGTGCTCGATGGCGGCGTGTCCACGCCAACCGGCAACGACGCCTACAAGGCCGGCTCTGGCCAGGAAACCGACGGCATCGACCTGGAAATCGCCGGCGCGCTCACCCCGGCCTGGAACGTGTATGCCGGCTACACCTACCTGCACTTCCGCCGCGTGGACAGCGACGGCCGCAGCGACCCGTCGCACCTGTTCAAGGCCTCCACCACCTACCACCTCAGCGGCCCGCTCGACCGCCTGACCGTAGGCGCCGGCGTGACCGCTCAAACCAACATCCGCGCCATCTCCACCCCGGCAGGCCAGCCCGCCAACGGCGTAAGCACCGGCGCTACCGACGTGAACTGGTCGGGCTACGCTATCTGGAATGCCATGGCCAAGTACCAGGTTACCGATGACACCAGCGTCACGCTGAACGCGAACAACCTGTTCGACAAGCATTACTACACCCGCTACGGGTTCTACGCCGGTGCCATTTATGGCGACCCACGCAGCCTGTCACTGACCGTTAGCACCAACTTCTAACCCCGGCAGCCCGCTCCCATAACCCCTGTGGGAGCGGGTTCATCCGCGAATCGGCTGCCCGGCAGCCTCATTTTCTTCCCCCTCCACCGCGTCCCAACTGTCCCAGTCCTCCCCGAACAGCTCCACCGGGTGCATGGTCCGGTCTGCGCCATTGCCGCAGGCGAGCGCCTTGGCCGGGCAGTACACATCACACCCCCAGCAGATACGCTCGGGGTGGCTTGGGTTCTTGGGAAATTTCTTGGCCATGGTGAGGGTCCTGGGTCAGGTTGCCAGACCTCAGCCTATGCCTGCCCGTCGCCTACGCGTTGACCGGGATCAAACTCAGGCTTTGGTGGCGTACCAGAGCGTCCACCTGTCTTGCTCTTCTATCGGCAAGGCATCACCCACTTGCGTGCTGATAAACCCGATCAGGTCTGCCAGCTCCGCGTCGTTCAACTCATGCAAAATGGAGCGCCCGGTGCGCTGTGCCAGGTCCTGTTGCAGGGCCTCGATGTGGGTGTATGTTTTGCGTGTTTCCCAGAGTTGCATCGAACGGATATGGGTAAAGCCCGCTGCGGTCAGGGCCTGCACCACCTCGTCGTGCCTCGGCCGGCGAGCCAGTTCGACTTCCAGTAAACGAGGGAAGCGTTCGAAGAAGTAGCCGCGAATATGCTCAGGTGAGCCGGCGAGCGTTACATCTTCAGGGGTACGGTCTTGAATCAATACGTGGCCGTTGTCTCGCAGAACCCTGAAGGCCTCGGCGAAGCAGGCGTCATAGGTGGGCAGGTGGTGAATGAGTGCCCGTTCGAAAACGATATCTACGCAGGCGTCTGGCAGGCCGGTTGCCGTCGCTTCGCCGGCCTGGAACGCGACTCCCTCCAGGCCTTCTGTATTACTGCGTGCTGCCTCCAGCATCTGTGCCGAGAAATCCACACCGGTGACGTGCTCGGCGCCTAAGCGGTGCCAGGCAACCGAATAGATCCCGCCTCCGCAGCCAATGTCGGCTACCCGCTTGTTTACCGGGTAGACGATAGCCTTGATAGCCGCAGCCCAGCCGCTATCGGCTTCACGGCTGGCGTAGGTGTTGCGGTTGTCTTCAGAATGAAAATGGATGGCCATATTTCCCCCAGATCCAACACCCGTAGGAGCGACCGCAGGTCGCGATGGGCTGCCCCGCAGCCCCAATAACCCCACACCCCTGCAACGCTAGATCACTTCGGTGAACATACAACCTGTGTGGGTCAATCGATTGCTCGCTCAAACACCTCATAACCCTGCGGCCCGATTCCAGTAACCACGAACCCTGCTCTCGAATACATGAATCGTGCGGGATTATCGGGCCTTACGCTCAATCGCAGTCTCGCAAAGCGCAGTGATCTTGCGGTTGAGATGTAGGCATCTAACAGCGCAGAGCCCACACCGTTGCGCCTATGGGTTTCCAATACGTTAATGGTGCACAACTCTGCACAGTCACCGTCCGGCATCCACAGCGAATACCCCGCGAAATCTGTGCTTATGGTTGCGACAGTGAACTTGTCGAAATGAGTTACCCAGCGGGTCAGATGACGGCTGAAATCTGCTCGCCAGGCTGCTTCGTGGGCGGGCTCCCAGGTGCGGATATAGTCTTGTTCGCCCAGGTAGATTGCTGGCAGGTCGGTGACAGATGCGTGTCTCAGGTTAAGGTTCATGGGTGTCAGCCGTTGATTTGGTGAGCGGACTTTATGGCAGTGTTGCCCAAGGGGGCTTGGTGTCCGCGTTGGTTGTGAGCTGTCCGATCATAGCTGGTGGAACACCATGGCATGGGAGCGGATACTGGATCTGGTGGCAATAGAAACTTGGGTTACAGGGTCTAGCTACCGCGTATTTGCGAGATAACAATCTGCGGTAGGGCGCCAGCATCGTTCGAGGGCAAGACAAGGCTGGTGCGGAAGCCGAGCTTGTCGAGCATATCTATCATGGCGTCCAGCGTGAATTTCCGATCTTGCCATTTGCCAGCTCGGATACCCGGGATTGGGTCACGTTGAGCCGGGCAGCAGCCTCGTGCTGTTTGAGGCCCATCTGCTTTATGCAGCGAGTTATGAAAATGGATAGGTCCATCTTCAAAGCCATCTTGCTGGCTGTGTCCTCATCGTAGGTGGTGTGGAGGGGCTCTCGTAGAATTGAAGGGCCATTGCTTCACCTCGGAAGGACTATCTGAGATTTGCAATAAAACCGGACGCAGATCGCTTTGGGTTCAAGGCGTCTGGGACACGAACAAAAAAGGCCCATCTTTCGGTGAGCCTTTTTTGATCCTGCGTATGGTGGCACCAGACGAACGGTTTCTTGCTGCAAGGGTAGGGAGTTCGCGGGGCTGGAATTTAATGGATTTTGGGCGTACCTCAAAGGGTCGCTATAAATGAATCAGCTGATTATGGCGTTTTATGGAATCGAATTGGGGAGTTATTGTTCGCCATTCACGATGAGAGTTATGAGTACATAACATCGGATATTTCACTTGACTAGTCATAAGCCACAGTCGTAGCAAATAAATATATCGATCGTTCAATCGACTCCTGGCTGCTGCTCGCGATAGGCAGAAATCGGCCAAGAGCGGTTTCTGGATAACTGCAGATCCAGTTCGAAGATGAGATGGTTCTGAACCGATCCCCAAATAGCCCGTCTCAATTGCTGGAAACGTTCAACATCAGTCGACAAAACGATAGCAGGCACTTGCCCTAGCTCACTATAACGGTCCTCTCGACAGAAAATACCGGTGTATCCGCAATCCAGCGGATCCTCAGTTGAATTGCTAATGAAGCTGATATGTTTTGACTCAACCGAGCCGCCAAGGCAAAGTGCCATCTTTCATGAGCTGGAAAGTCAACATGGACCGCACAACCTATCTTCAACAGGACGACATCAGGGGTTTTGTGACTTGGTTGGTAGCAAACCTACCTACGATGCCGATACACCTAAAATTTTCTAAAAGCAAAAATTACGTCCCAGATGGATTGGATAGGATCGTTAGAGGGATTCAAGGCGCCCAGGCTTGCTATCAATGGGCAGGCGATTGGGAAACGGTGAGCGCAAAAATCAAAGGATTTAGGGAAGCAATACGCCTTTCTGCACTAGCTAGCAATGAGGCCGAAACTTATAAGGTGTGCCGGAACATCCTAAAATGGGGAGGCGTCGACAATGCATGTAGCATTAGTTTCCTTGAGACGCGCAAATCTAAGAAAGACCTAACCGCTTACCTGTTACGCGTCGAACCACTACTCGCACTCGACACGTCCAATCGGCTTTCCGACATTACTGAAGAGAAAGTCCTAGCCTATAACTCAGGGTTAACCAAAATCCACGCGCTGTTCGATACCACCGGTTCTCCTATCTATGACGGTCGTGTAGGCGCAGCAATCGCCGCCCTTTACCATCTATATCGGGAAACCCTAGCGGACCCGACTCTGCCTAGAGCAGACTACAAAAGGTTTGCTATGGATACAGGTCAGGGCTGTCAAATTCGGGACCCGCGTCTACTTGGGATCGGATTCACAGGTACTCCAATGTTAAACCGCCAGAGGCCTGCGGAGTGGGCTCGGCGACAGGTTCAGCTAGGCTGGATTATGCGAGACGTGCTTGATAAATCGCCGAACCTTTTTTCCCACGTTTCAGAAATGAATCAGCGATGCCATTGTTTTGAGGCAGGGCTATTCATGATGGGATACGATTTACGCGCACTCGTACCTGGAGGGTGGCAGATACCTGAGCCTCGCCAGTTGGTCGCAAAAAGAGAGTCGATGAGAAAGTCTGCTGCGAAGCGTCGGGCTCGATTAAAGTAACGAATGCATTCCTAATCAAGGCCGTCTTAGGGCGACAAGTGCTAAGAGGTCTAGGCTCGGCATTTGAAATGAAGTCGATCCATTCCACAATCACTAGCTGAGTAAGAAAATGAGCAACGACAAATCTTTGAACGACTACGTGGTTAATGGATCTCAGAATGATTTAACCAACGCCATAAAAGAAATGCGAGTAAAATTTACTAATGCGGAAGCATGGATCGCAAAAAACATACCGCGTACGAATGACAGTTTGGCCATGTATAATCTTTTGAAATGCCGCACTCGATATCTAGACGTGTTGGCTACCTCTATAAATCAGCATATTTCAATACTAGCGCTCGCAACGCGCAAGTCTATACGAACTTAATCTACAGGTACGTCGAATTTGTAGTGATCCGAAAAATATTCAGACTTGGTACTCGGAAATCATAACGGACAAAATACAGGTCATTGAAGGTATTTTAGGTATACAAACGACTTCTGAGATGTCAGCTCAGAGGGTCATCTTACGCAACGAGATACAAAGGTTGAGTGACGTACGCAAGAAACACAGCTTGCAAGCGATCAAATCGCCCGCGTCCGCGGGCGAGATAGCCAAATTGTTAGGAGTTTCAGAAACTCATAAAAATCTCTACAAGCTGTTTTCTAAAATTGTCCATCCAAGTTCATATCTGGTGAATGATTACAATAGCGCCGCTTCACCGCAAAATACAAATATTCTACAAATTCACGCTCAACTGTTCGCATGGGATACACTGAACCGAATCGTAAGTCATTTTACAATTCCTGATAGTGTTATCGAACACGTAGCCACTTTATAATAAACCGTAATCACTCAACCTCTATACGAGTCTGTACATTGAGCTATTTCTATTGTGATCAGTGAGCGCCAAGACGTGGGCCAGTTAACCCCCTTACAAGCTCAATGTACGCTCGTTCTTCCTGGCGTTTTGCCGCCAGGTCTTTACGCCGTTGGGTTTCACAAAGGGGTGCATGCTGCCGCCGTCAAACAGCTTGTAAGCGCGGCAGCGTGGTTTGGCGGTAAGGCATTGCAGAAGATGGCACTAACTGAGCGGTGCTGACCTAGCTGCTTACAGCGAAGCAGCTCTCTTCGTCAAGATGTTTTTTGGTCTGCCTCTAGCTTTTAGGGGTTGATTTGTGAGAAACCATTGGGTACATTCTCCCTTCTGTGGCTGGATGTGGGTCAACCTTGACAAGAGGTGATAGGGTTCAATTCCCTTACGGCCGGATTCTTCTTTTTTGATATTTTATATCAGGTCTTAGCTTAAGTAGTTCAATCAAAAGCTTGTCATCTATAGCGATATGATCCAAGTTTTTTGCTTTACTAAGCTCTCCGACATCAATGTCAAATGCTGACTTGAAACTGCAGTGTGCCAAGTTGGCTCCTTCAAACTTTACACCGCTCAAGCTGACTTGGTCAAACAAGGTGTTTGGCATGTCGCAGTGTGTAAACTCGGCTTTCTCTATTCTACAGTTTTTAAATGATACTTGCCTAAACTTAGCGCCTTCAAATTTGCATCGATAAAGACTGCCTTCCTCAAAAACAACATTTCTTAGAGTGCATTTTACAAAGTTGCTCGATCTAGCCTCGACTTTTTCGAAAGTTGAATTCTCAAGCTTTCCATCATTGAGCTTTAATCCAATAACATTCCAGTTTTTAATGTTTACATCGGATAAGCTTCTTCCTGAAAGGTGGAGGTAGCGAGCGTCAAGTCCTATTTGGTTGGCCGATATTAGTGTTTTTAGTATGCCAATCTTTTTTAGATGCGCTTCTGGGAAATCTAGCTTCGCATAATTTTTCAAATCTTCTCGGCATTGAGATAGTTGTTGCTTTCTATCCCGCCGGCCATCTAACCAAAGCAGAAGTATACCTACGACGGCAAGCTCTACCACCATGCCGTGCATTTCGACCATTACATTTTCCCAGAAATCTTTTTTGTACAGCCCTATTACAGTGTTCGGTAAAATGTGGCTGCTCAGCCAATCCCAGTCAGCTGTAATAAAAACAACAACTACTATTGCAAAGGCGAGAATTAGTAGCGCTGTTTTTATAGGGTTGTCTAATACGCTCGGCGAACGCATGCTTTCTCCCGTACTTGTATATGAGCACTTGCGTCTAATTTCCACATGTAAGTGCTTGTTTTTCTGCATGGTTTTATTGTTTTCATGCGTAGGAAAACAATAAATATTTATTAATTAAGCAGCTTTTATCCTTTTGTCATAATACTAGCCAGCGAAATGAATGAGTGAATAATTAATGTGTCATATGGCGTTCTAATCGTACTCATTTTGGAAGGGCTCCAGCGTTCCAAAATGGATGGTATTGGGTATATTTACAATTTCTACATCTTCTACTTCAAGGTCTTCAATTGACATTTCACCCGACTCGCCACTAAAGTCACCGCCAACTGTAATCAAAATTGGTGATTCAAAAGTTTCTTCTTTGTTGACAGTGCATGAGTCAAGCGGCACATAATCCCCGTCGATTGAATCATGTACAGAGAGGGAGAACTCTCCTTCGACGTCGACAGTAATGGTGGCGTCAAATTCGAGCACGATATAGTTGTCGCTCTTTTCGATAAGTCTTATGCGTTCACATTCTAGCGTGAAACTATTGAATTGACCCGAGCAGCCTTCTGGCTCCCAGTAAAAGGCTGATTCAGCATCTTGGTTAGGGGTGAAATCTTCAAGGATGGACTGAAGCCTACGCTCTACATCATTAATAAAACCTACAGATGAATTGTCGTTAAGAAATTGTTCTAGTTTTTCTATAACAACGTAAACGTGGTTTGCCCTATTATACGATGTTAAAACGTCTGAAAGGTCGTCACTAAAAGTTATTCGTTTTGATTTTTCACAATATGCTTTCCAATCACCATCTTGCGAAATGGCCAAGACACTTTTGTTCTGAACTGCAGCCCAATTCTCTACAGATAATAAAGTTATGGCATCAGGAAATTCATTTTTCTTTTTGCCGCTTTCTGAAAACGGGGCTTCATTTGAAAAATACTTTTTTAGAAGGTCTGTGATTTCCAAGTTCGCGCCGCACTCAAAAAATGTCCCGCCGACAGATTCGATATAAGTTGCGATGCGTGTTTCTGCAAGTTTTTCGACATCTACACTATCTGCAATAAGCGCTTTTGCTTGCTGTTGATTCTTTTCGGTAAGGAATAAGTGGTCACTGGCATCATTTATTGCTTTCTCGAGCCCGTTTCTCGACTCTTTTATTTTTTTTGATAGATGTGCTTTTATTTCGCCACGTATGACATCTGGGAACAGTATTTCAATAGGACTGCTTTTGAATTGACTAAGCTTGCTCAGGAGTCCTTTTTCTAAGCGAAGACCGTTAGCATCGAAGATTGATGTGTCGAGCAGTAGTACGTCATATTCGAAAACTTCTTCCATGAGCTCCTCGTTGAAATTTTATGCTGTGTTACTTGTGTGAATTTTGTTAATGTTAACACTTTCGGAGTCCTGCAAGAATTAAGATCATAATTAACTTTGGCAGGTTATTCTTAAGTGGTTAAGTTGAATATTTGGCTGCTTATGTGTGATATAAATAAAAATCAGCATTCCAGAATCGAATAAAATAAAACCGACTTCGATATACCTGCCTGCTTTCAATCTTTTATATAACAAAAGGATTGAGGGGCCGCGCCACTTGGAATGTAGTCTTTAAGGCTTTTAGGGGTCTCGTACCTTCTTACCGCTGCGACTTTTATCGCATGCGCTAGCTCCCTGCCGTCGAAATAATCATTGAAGAATTTTTTTGTGATACCAGAGAACGTACTCGTAAGACGCCAGATCTGCTTAGGATTGTCGGAGAGCACCTCTTCAAAATCAAATTCTCCGATTACTTTTCCAACAGGCATGGTGGCATACATAATCACCGTTTTGACTCCAGGATTCTTGAAAATAGATTTCCTGAACTCGAATCGCTTTTCGCCTTGTAGTATTTTTTCAGCATACTCAGGCTTAATTGATAATAATACCTTCATCTATTTGGCCTGCCCGTACGATTGAATCGAACTGATTCTGAGTGAGCGCCATGAACCCCCAGTAGTTATTAGGATCGAGACCAAACTGCTCAATCATTTCGCCACGGGTAACTCGGCGTTTCAAAGCGGTATTATACGTAAACCTGAACACGTGGGGGTATTTTTTTCTTGCCCAAAATTGATTGAGTTCGGCGTCGCTGAATACGCTATATGGCCGGCAGTATGTCATAAACTCATCCCGCGTCGCAAACGAGTGAATCGAACGGTACTCCTCGATCACACCAATAGATGTTGCTACAGAACGATAATGGGCAGGGCCTAACCCATCG
The DNA here is from genome assembly GCF_016648095.1 of Pseudomonas sp. S32. Classification (NCBI taxonomy): domain Bacteria; kingdom Pseudomonadati; phylum Pseudomonadota; class Gammaproteobacteria; order Pseudomonadales; family Pseudomonadaceae; genus Pseudomonas; species Pseudomonas sp. S32. Next base: position 13,887 of record NZ_JACVVF010000048.1, on the reverse strand, counting down.
CTAGTTCTGTAAATCAGAAGGATATCTCCACGCTTAAGATTTTCAAGTCCTTGCATTGCCGACAGGTAAACTTTATGAATGCTGTTAGTATGTGATACGTCCTCAATGATACGAGCGTTTTCATTTTTTAGAATTGAATCTGGCAGCAATCTTGTATGCCACTCTGGTTTTAACGACAGTAAGTGCCTTTTGACATTCATGTTGTTTACCATGGGGTAAGATTTAACTAGATCATCTTGTAATTTGTGTAATTCCTTGAGCAAGACGAGTTCGACCCCATTTTCAGAGATCTTCTCAGCGACTCTCGAAAATCCATACTTTTGAAATAATCCGATTAAAACATCGTGATGAGGGAAAACTGTTACATAGATTTCGTCCACGCCATTATGTGAAGCATGATCAAAAATTTTCTTCAGGAACCGCTCGCCCATCTTTGTGCCGCGAGCATTGATCTTCATAGTCCCAACCTTTATGCGACGCTTAGCTGGCAGATGAGGCATCACGTCGGTGATAACTTCGTTCTCTATTTTTAAATATAAGAATCCGTTTATATTGCCTCTATCATCCTCAAATACATATGCGTTGTCTTCAGCTTTACGCGCAAACCAGTGTGCAAATTCTTGGTAGTCTTTAAGTAGAGAGTTAAAAAAATAATCTTGCAGATTTATGTTTTTAAATTTCTTCTGGATAAGTTCCATTGTTTATTTCTTTCCGTTGAATGGCTTAATAATGTTTGCTACACAGTTTGAAAATGAACTGTATGATGGTCCATGTATTAAATAAAATGGTATTCCTAGCCTAGAAGATAAATCAACTGCAGTCTGCCTTTCCAATTCGATAAAGTCTTTCAAGTCTTTAGTGGCGCTATTCGAGTCGCGTTGGAGAAGGCGCTCAGCTATCACTTGGATATCGTTCTCGATAAGAATGATGGCTGATAGTCTAAGGCGTTCAAATGTTGCCAATGACAACGCTTCAAATACGCCTAGAGCCTTTTTTTAAAACGAAATGCCCGTCTAGAATTAGCACGTCTTCGTGTTGCATGATTTCATCTACAGCTACAATCAAGGCGTCTTGGTTGCTTTCGATGTCAGTAACGACTTTGTCATTTTTCCAGCTAACGGACTGGGTTGCCTCCCTGATCAACTGGCTAGCAGTTGCATGCCGCAGCCCAGTTTTCGTTGCCAGCGCTTGGCAAAGATGCGTCTTTCCTACGCCATGTACCCCTGCAACGAAAACAATCATCCCTAACCTCCTTATTAGTGATGGCAGTACGCCACTCATTGCTCCGGCTGTCAATCAATCCTCAGCCGAGTGGTCAGTGAAAGCTTCTGGATGCAAAACACTGGGCCGTGCATGTCAGGTTGCGCCTACTCCGAAGATGGGGAGTGCAGATACTTTTTTGCATATGCGACGTCAATTTCTCACTCAAGTGCATTTCACAACCTTGAGGCCCCGTCCCACGTCATCCCGCCAAGAATGTTGAGTGTTATCAGGGATCAAGGCCCCTGCGACCTGTGGGGAATGTCCACTACGCGGGACTGGTGGCTCCTTACAACCGGGAGCAAGGGCATCTCATGATCTGGCCTCCTGAGCACCATTACCGGTGGGCGGGTGGAGGCAGGACTGGCTGACGATACCAGCGCGTGAAGATCCTGAGCCTGGTGCAAGCAGCAATGCGATGACCGGGGCATGCCTGACTGTCAGTCAGGTGCAGTCCATTCCTTGGTCTGCGGCACCATCATCTACAGCGCTGTTGCTGGTGACATCGGCGTTTGTCACGCCGATTGTCACGAGGGGGAATGCCGCAAAGCCTTGTGCGATCAGGGCTGCAGCAGTGATAGAAGTGCCCGTCTCTTTCCAGAAGAAAGAGACGGGCACAGGTTGGCGCAATATTTCGGCCAAGCGGATAGGTTGCTGCAGGGCAGCGAGGTACGGTGTATTTGGCGCACGAGCGCTATGTGTGTAAGAGCATCCATCACCTGGGTAGTGACCGGGCGAGCTGCCGGATGCGAATCGCCCTTGGGGAGAACCTCCGCCAGAGCGGCGTGACCTTTAAGGTTCGGGTCACCTGGGGTGCTGTCATCGACAGCGCTTGCAACTCCCGGCCTACGCCTGTGGACAATGTTCGTCAAGTAGAGCAATTTCAGGGATTTGGCGCTTGTGGATAAAACTATCCCCCGGTGGACATCAGTGATTTTCCACAGACGTACGCTGTGCCAGCAGTTTTTTCTTAGGTATGGTCCTTTCAAACGGGGCGGCTTTGCAGCTCCGTTTGAAAGACCCGCGCGGAGGAGCTTCATGCGTTGCTGTGGGTAACTTCACAGCGAGTTTGAGGTGGTGGTGCGGCGGGTTACTCGGTCCTCTTGGCACTGCGTAGGCGCGTGACGTTCTCGCCCGCCTGCTTGGAAAACTCATGTGGCGTCACATGGTCCTTGCGGTTCGCCTCCAGAAACCGGCTGCACCATGTCATGATCATCCGGCGCTCTTCGAGGAACTCGGCCCTGTGGGTATAAGCGGCCCGCACGTTGTTGCGTTCCTTGTGGCTCATCTGCCGTTCGATAGCCGTCTCTGACCACAGCCCGGACACGACCAGCGCACTGCACGCCATGGCTCGGAATCCGTGGCCGCAGATATCCACCCTGGTGTCGTGGCCCATCGTCCTGAGCGCGGCGTTCACCGTGTTCTCGGACATCGGCTTCCACGGCTTGGCATCCCCCGCGAACACCAGTTCGAACTTGCTGGTGATCGCGTGGATCTGCTCAAGCAGGGCCACTGTCTGCGGCGATAAGGGTACAACGTGAATGTCCCCGGCCATCTTCGTACCCCTTGTGAAAAAGGGCACACCGTCCAGCGCCGGGCGGGTGTCGGGGATTTCCCAGATTCCGCGCTTGAGGTCGAACTCGTTCCAACGGGCGAAGCGCAGTTCGCTGGAGCGTACGAATACATGCAACGACAGCATCACCGTGAGGCGCGTGAGCGGGCGAACTCTGTAGTCCTCAATGCATGCCAGTAGCTCTGGCAGCCGCGACAAGGGTAGTGCGGGTCTGTGAGTTATCCGAGGTGTCTTGATCGAGCCATCGAGGTCGTGAGCTGGGTTCGCTGTGATCAACCGCAGCCGTTTGGCTTCACGCATGATGCTTTGCAGGTAGTTCTTGATCCTGAGCGCCACGTCGATGGTGCCGCGCTTCGTCACGGCTTCCAGTGGCTGCATGAGGTCGTGGGTGTCCAACTCAACGATTGCTCTGGCACCGATCAAAGGGAATACGTGAATCTTCAAACGGCTGAGCACAGTCTTGGCGTGGCCGGGCGCCCACTTGGGTACCATGCTGGCGTGCCAGTCGAGCGCAACGCTTTTGAAGGTCTGGCCGTTGATCACGGCCTGGGTCTTGGTTTGTTGCTTGTACTGGATGGGATCTATGCCGTTGGCGAGCTGCTGCTTGATCTCGAAGCGCTTGCGGCGTGCGTCGCCGAGCCCGACCACAGGATAGCTGCCGAGGGCGGTCAGGCCTTCGCGGCCATCGGGTTTCACGTACCTGAGCCGCCAGCCTTCGCGGCCGTTGGGTTGCATAAGCAGGTAAAGACCGTCGCCGTCGAAGAGCTTGTAATCGAGCTCTCTGGGCTTTGCCGTGCGACAGTCGGTGTCGGTAAGCGGGGCAGTGGTGCGGGCCGTAAGAGCAGTCTCCGATATCGAAACGGACCTCTATCCTTGAAACTGCCCTAATTAGCGCTGGGTGCGCTCGGAATTCAACAGAAAGCCAAAACGAAAAAACCCGCCAGAAGGCGGGTTTTTCGGGGGTTCCAGAGATTTTGAAAGCTTTCTATGGAACCTTGAATGGTGCCGGCACCAGGAATCGAACCCGGGACCTACTGATTACAAGTCAGTTGCTCTACCATCTGAGCTATACCGGCAATGGGGCGTCATTATAACGATCGTTTTGGGCCTGTAAACCACTTAGTTGCGATTGTTCGCAAATAACCTAAGTCACCGGCCCAAAAGGAGAAATTTCTTACCAGCCGCGGTGGATGGTATTGATGTTTGGCTCGGTCTTGGCGGGGTTGAAGACCAGCTTGTCGTTGTCGCAGCCACGCTTGCGGCACGGGGTTTCGGCGCGCAGGGGGAGGCCTTTGTCGCCGCCCAGTTGCATGCCAGGGTGGTTCCAGCCGAGGTTGCTGGATTTATGATGCGACGGGCCGCTGCTGCAGGCGGTCAGGGCCAGGGCGAAGGCGAGCAGGGCGAAGGGTTTGAATAGGGTCACGGGGTCTGGTCCATTGTCGAATCTGGCGCAACGCCAGATGGCCGCAGGGCTGGCAGGCAGCGCGCGACGTCACTTTTTAATGATTTGGGCGGCGGATGATACACGGTTTTTGCGGTTATGTTGGGGGTGATCGCGGCTGAAACCGGTGGTGGTGTGGGTGTAAGGGAATTCTGGAAAGGCTGGGAAAGTGTTTCAGGATGGTTGCTTCGGACCTATCCTACGCGTGCCGCCGAAGTATCGCTGTTGTCGGGGAAATGGCTCACGGATACCTTTTCCGGGTCGCTCTGGTGACCGGGTGTGAGAACCCGCTTTAGAACGTAGCAGCTGCTTTATGGCGACCGGCACGGGCAGGCTTTGGCCTGGCCGAGCTTCCTATGTTCACTCGGTTTCTCACCCCGTGCACGGTTGCCACCTCTATCCAGTGAGAAGGCATGGATGTGGCGACTCCTCATGAACGTAGGGAGTTGCACATGAAAAAGATCCTTCCTGATTCACCTGCTGCTGTGTCCGATACCGTCACCACCGCAGGCATCGAAACCTTCCTCCCGGCGGGTAGCCCGTCTCTCAACCTTTTGCGTGTTCAACCCGGCATACCTGTGGATGCTGCCTATGAGCATGTGTCGATTTTGATGGGGTATATCAAGCACCTGGTGCGCGAGGGTGATATGGAGGATGACCATAAGTTTTTGGGGGCGGCTGATTATCTGTGTGATATGGCGAAGGCGTTGATGAACGATATCGAGATTGCCAAGGGGCGGGTGCATTGAGGCGGGTGGGCCGCTAGGTGTTTGCCTCGAGATGTTATGCGCCTAGGAGAGCGCCGCTTGTGCGGCGCATCGCGAGCTGCGCTCGCTCCTACGTTTTTGGGCCAATTACATTCCCCACGGCGAACACCTCACAGCCCTCACCCAATTGGGCTACCGCCAAAATCGCTTATGCACAAGCGGCATCAACTACCTGCGCGAAATGCATGCCGCCTTGCTGTGCCACTTGTCTTTGCGCAAATGCCTGTTTTTGCTGGCCTTGCGGTACCTGAAGGAATAAGCCATGCGCTGGAAATAGCGCTTGGCTCCAACAGGTAATCACAAGCTTGTTCACAGAGTTATCCACAGGTTTTTCTGCGGCTATCTGCCGCGCTCGGCCAGGATCAGAAGGTTGCGCGGGGTCAACGGATAGTCGCAAAACAACCCCACGCGCACGTCGTAACCCTGTTCGGCCAGGTACAGGGCACGGTCCAGTACCAGCCACAGCTCCAGCGGGCGGCGGAACAGGTTGCGTATGCGCTCCAGGTTGCGCACCTCGGCCAGGCGCTGGCAGCCCGCCGCTTCCAGCGCGACCCAGTTCGGTTCACCGTGAATGGGTACGTGCTTGAGTGCCGCCAGATCACGGCAATACTGCTCGAACGGTTTGCTCAGCCAGGCCACAGGCAGCGATGGCGTTGGCAGGTACTCATCGGCCCCGCGTTGCTGGCGTTGTAGCAGGTCGAAACCCAGCCGCCGCGCCATGGAGGTATCGCGCTGGCGGCGCACGCGGGCACCTGCGGTGACGGTTTCACTCAGGGGCAAACCCAGGTCGTCCAGCGACAGGTGCAGGCTGGAAGCGCGTGCAGCTGTGGATAACGCCAGGTAACCCGGTGTGGCGATACGGTTGTAGCAGCACGGGGCTACGGCCAGCTGGCGGCAGCCTTGCTCGCTGGCCAACCGTAGCAGGCGCACGTGCAGGTCGCCGCAGGCATGTAGAGCGACCACGCTGGTGTCCGAATGCAGATGCCGCGCGCTTTCGGGTGCCATCACATCCTGGTGCAGGTGTTGCGCGGGCAAGTGGTGATGGGTGCTCAGTGCCTGGCCGGCTGCAACCAGTTCGGCGTCGTATTCCAGGCACGTCAGTTGCTGGCCGGGTTGCAGCAGGCGGCGGCCGAGGTGCCCTTTGCCTGCGCACCAGTCCAGCCAGTGGTGGGGCGGGGCGCTGAAGGCCAGGTGGCTGGCGAAGGCTTCGATCTGCTGCCATTTGCGGCCGGGAACGGCGACGTCCAGGCGGTGGGCGGCTGGCGGCAGTTCGGCCTGGGGCAGGCTGCCGAGCGTGGCGAGCTGTTGGGCTTGCTCGGCCAGTTGCGGGAAGGGGGCGGGCAGGCGGTCAGTGGTGCTGTCGGCTTCGGCGTCTGCCAGGGAACATTGGCGCAGGTGGGCGGCCAGTTCGGGGTGGGCGGCCTCCCAGCCCAGTTGCAGGGTAGTGAAGGGGCGCGGTTTCCACAGCTGTTGGTGCTCCACCAGGAACTGGTCGAGGGCCATGAAGCGGGTGCTTAGGTGGTGGCTGTGGAGGTGGTTGGGCATGGGGAGATGGTTGTCGGGTTTGAGGGCCTCTTCGCGTGTGAACCCGCTCCCACAGGGTTGGCACAGGTTGGAAGCCTGTGAGGGGCCTGTGGGGCGGTTTTAGCCGCGAAAGGGGCGGTGCGGGGTCAGCGACCTTGGCAGGCGTCTACCCGCAACCAGCGTTCCAGCAACTTGAAGCCCTGCACCAGCAGGAACGAGATCAGCAGGTAGAACAGGCCGGCAGCAAAGAAGATTTCCACCGGCAGGTAGGTGCGGGCGATGATGGTGCGGGCCATGCCGGTCAGTTCCAGCAGGGTCACCGTACTGGCCAGGGCGCTGGCCTTGAGCATCAGGATCACTTCGTTGCTGTACGCCGGCAGGCCGATGCGCGCGGCCCGGGGCAGCATGATGTAGAACAGGGTCTTGCCCCGTGACATGCCCAGCGCCCGCGCCGCCTCGATCTCACCCTTGGGGATGGACTGCAGCGCACCGCGCAGGATCTCGGCGATGTAGGCAGCGGTGTGCAGGGTCATGGTCAGCACCGTGCACCAGAACGGGTCGCGCAGGTACGGCCACAGCGAACTGCTGCGTACGGCGTCGAACTGGGCCAGGCCGTAGTACACCAGAAACAGCTGCACCAGCAGCGGTGTGCCGCGGAAGAAGAAGATGTAGCTGAACGGCACGGCGCGCACGTACCAGTGGCGCGAAGAGCGGGCGATGCCCAGCGGGATGGCCAGAATCAGCCCGGCCACCACGGCAATGGCCACCAGCTCCAGGGTGAGCGTGGCGCCCTGGGCCAGGCGGGGCAGCCACTTAATGATCACTTCCCAATTCATTATTCGGCCCTCGCGAAGCCGCGAGCGGCGCGTTTTTCCATGAAGTGCATGCCGGTCATGGCAATGATGGTCAGGCCCAGGTAGATGCAGGCGGCGACCATGTAGAAGGTGAAGGGCTCCTTGGTCACGGTCACGCCGATTTGCGCGTGGCGCATGATTTCTTCAAGGCCGATCACCGACACCAGGGCGGTGTCCTTCATCAGGATCATGAACAGGTTGCCCAGGCCGGGCAGGGCGATGCGCCACATCTGCGGCAGAATGATGCGCGACAGGATACGCCCCTTGGACATGCCCAAGGCCAGGCCGGCCTCGCGGTGCCCTTTGGGGATGGCCAGGATAGCGCCGCGGAACACCTCGGTGGCATAGGCGCCAAAGCACAGGCCCAGGGCGATGACGCCGGCGGCAAATGCACTCAGCTCCAGGCCCGGCATGTTCAGGGCATCGCCCAGGCTGCTCATCAGGCCGACGGTGCCGAAATAGATCAGCAGCACCCACAGCAGTTCGGGTATGCCACGTACCAGTGTGGAGTAGAAGCCGCCAAGCCACTGCAGCGGCTTGATCGAGGACGTCTTGGCCAGGGCGCCGAGCAGGCCCAGCACCAGCCCCAGCAGCAAGGCGCAAAGCGCCAGTTTTACGGTCATCAGGGTGCCGGCCATCATGGCCGGGCCGAATCCGTGCAGGTCGATATTCATGGGCAGGTCATTTTAGGGACTGGCGCGCCGCAAGGGCGCGCCGGTCGGGGCGGGTCATTCGATGCTGAACGGGAAGTACTTGTCGTTGATCTTCTTGTACGTGCCGTCGGCCTTGATTTCGGCCAGGGCCTTGTTCAGGTCGTCGCGCAGCTTGGTGTCACCCTTGCGCACGGCGATACCGATCTTGTCGCTGTCCACCACCGGTTCGCCCTTGAACTCGAAGTTGGAGCCGTCCTTGCTTTTCAGCCACTCGTACTGCACGTACTTGTCGGCCAGGATGCCGTCGATGCGGCCGGCGACCAGGTCGAGGTAGGCGTTTTCCTGGGTGTCGTACAGCTTGATGTCCAAGTCGCTGCCGTAGTTGTCTTCAAGCCAGGTGCCCGCCAGGGTGGCGCGTTGGGTACCGATGGTCTTGCCCTTGAGGTAGGCCTTGTCGGTTTTGAAGTCGACGTTTTTCGGCGCGATGAACTGCAGCTTGTTGGAGTAGTAGGGGTCGGTGAAGTCCACAGCCTGCTTGCGCTCGTCGGTGATCGACAGCGACGACACCAGGAAGTCGAACTTCTTGGCGTTCAGGGCCGGGATGATGCCGTCCCAGTCAGAGGTGACCACCGAGCACTCGACCTTCATCTTGGCGCACAGGGCGTCGCCGATGTCCTTGTCGAAGCCCACGACGTTGCCGCTGGCGTCCTTGTTGTTGAACGGCGGGTAGGCCGCTTCGATACCCATGCGCAGTTTTTCTGCGGCCAGGGCGTTGGCCGACATCACCAGGGTGGCTGCAGCGGCCAGGAGAAACTTCTTGTAGGTTTGCATGTATTGCTCCGTTAGCGGTGGCTGGACATGAATTGCTTGCAACGCGCCGAGGTCGGGTTTTCGAAGACCTGCTGCGGCGATCCCTGCTCTTCGACCAGGCCCTGGTGCAGGAAGACCACTTCACTGGACACCTGGCGGGCAAAGTTCATCTCGTGCGTCACCAGCAGCATGGTACGGCCTTCTTCGGCCAATGCGCGGATAACGTTTAGCACTTCCTGGACCATTTCCGGGTCGAGGGCCGACGTGGGCTCGTCGAACAGGATCACCTTGGGTTTCATGGCCAGGGTACGGGCAATGGCGGCGCGCTGTTGCTGGCCACCGGAAAGCTGGGCGGGGTAGCTGTGGCGCTTGTCGTAGATACCCACCTTGTTCAGCAGCGCTTCGGCTGCCTCCACGGCTTCGGCCTTGCTCTGACCGAGGACGCGGCGTGGGGCCTCGATGATGTTGTCGAGGATGGACATGTGCGGCCACAGGTTGAAGTTCTGGAAGACGAAGCCGATTTCGCTGCGCAGGCGGTTGATCTGGCGGTTGTCGGCAGCGATCAGGTCGCCGTTTTTCGCGGCCTTGAGCTTGAGGGCTTCACCGGCAACCAGGATTTCGCCCTGGTGCGGGTTTTCCAGCAGGTTGATGCAGCGCAGCAGGGTGGACTTGCCGGAGCCGGACGACCCCAGGATGGAGATCACGTCACCGTCGCGTGCGGTCAGCGAAATGCCCTTGAGAATTTCCTGCTCGCCGTAGCGTTTGTGCAGGTTGCGGATTTCCAGCGCGGGCGTGGCCTGAGCCATGTGCGGTCCTCATGTGTTCGGGTGCGTTCCCAGCTGTTGGCGGCCTTCCTGGCGTGCGCCAAGCTAGCATAGCGGCATTGTGACGGCCAACAGGGTTGCCGGGCAGTCTGGGCCTTGGTGGGGCAGTTTGTCGCATCGTTGCAGCGCAACGTCGCGCGGATGTCCACCCGTGTTGTCGCCCGGCACCTGAGCCTTAATGAAAAAAGGCGCGATGGTGCCAGTTTTGGCCGGCCCAGGGAAGCGCTTTCGGACCGTTTGCTGAGTAAACCTGACCACGCGGGCAGCGCTCCACTGATGCCGGGCTGCACCTGGCAAGCGTGTAAAACTGCGTCATGGTTGTACCTTCCGGTTGCACTTTTTTGCCTTGCGATGGTGCATGGGTGTTACCGAGGGGCACCCGTGGTGCATTTGTAAGTGGGTATTTCCGTAATCCGATGATTCGGCGATGATTCGGTCACGGGTTGGCCGAATGCGCTCCATCCCGCGTCAATCAAGGCTTACGCACAATCTTGGTGCGGTGTGTTGGCACATGGCGCGCTTATTGCCAGTACGAAACCGCAGATTGCAGCGTTGCCCACCTCAACCCAGGGCACGCCTGACTCGCAATCGATGTGGTCCACTCCTTACAAAGGTAGTTTTATGAGCGGTAACAATTCCAACGACCTCGCTCAGGGGCTCAAACAACGGCATGTGACCATGCTGTCTATCGCTGGCGTCATCGGTGCCGGCCTGTTCGTCGGCTCCGGTCATGCCATTGCCGCTGCCGGCCCCGCCGTACTGCTGGCCTATGCGGCGGCCGGTACGCTGGTGGTGCTGGTGATGCGCATGCTGGGTGAAATGGCGGTCGCCTCACCCGACACGGGTTCGTTTTCCACCTACGCCGACCGCGCCATCGGGCGTTGGGCGGGCTTCACCATCGGCTGGCTGTACTGGTGGTTCTGGGTGCTGGTGATTCCGCTGGAAGCCAACGCCGCGGCGGCCATTTTGCATGCCTGGTTCCCTGCCGTAGACCTGTGGGCGTTCTCGCTGATCATTACCCTGGCACTCACCGTCACCAACCTGTTCAGCGTGAAGAACTACGGCGAGTTCGAGTTCTGGTTCGCGCTGCTGAAGGTGCTGGCCATCATCGGCTTCATCGTGGTGGGCTGCGTGGCCATGTTCGGCCTAGTGCCCAGCAGCCAGGTCAGCGGTATCAGCCACCTGTTCGACACCCAGGGCTTCATGCCCAACGGCCTGGGCGCGGTGCTGGCAGCCATGCTGACCACCATGTTCTCGTTCATGGGTACTGAAATCGTCACCATCGCGGCGGCCGAGTCCAAGGACCCGGGCAAGCAGATCAGCCGTGCTACCAACTCGGTGATCTGGCGTATCTGCCTGTTCTACCTGGTGTCCATCTTCCTGGTTGTTGCCCTGGTGCCGTGGAACGACCCGGCGCTGGCAGAAACCGGTTCGTACCAGACCGTACTCAGCCGTATCGGTGTGCCGAATGCCAAGCTGATCGTCGATATCGTGGTACTGATCGCGGTGACCAGCTGCCTCAACTCGGCGCTGTACACCTCTTCGCGCATGCTGTTCTCGCTGAGCAAGCGCGGCGACGCACCTGCCATGGCCCAGCGCACCACCAAGGCTGCTACCCCGCATGTGGCGGTACTGCTGTCCACGGCTGCGGCTTTCCTGTGTGTGTTCGCCAACTTCCTGGCCCCGGCGCAGGTGTTCGAGTTCCTGCTGGCCAGTTCTGGCGCCATTGCGCTGCTGGTGTACCTGGTGATTGCCGTGTCGCAGCTGCGCATGCGGGCCCAGCGTGAAGCCCGTGGCGAGAAGATCGCCTTCAAGATGTGGCTGTTCCCGGGGCTCACCTGGGCCACCATCGCCTTCATCGTGGCCGTACTGGGCGTGATGGCGCTGCGCGAAGACCACCGTATCGAAATCATCGCCACCGCATTGCTGAGCATTGCGGTAGTGGCGGCGGGTTTGCTGGTGCATCGCAAGCGTGAAGCTGCAGGGCGGGTGGCGCTGGATAACTGACCCGCGCTGGCTGCAATGAAAAGGCCGCGCCCTGTTGAGGGTGCGGCCTTTTTTTGCCTGTGCTGGCCTCTTCGCGGGTGAACCCGCTCCCACAGGGTGGGCGGGGCTGTGGGGCGCTGTCAGCCGAACTGCTTCTGCTGTTGCTGCTGTTTGGCCACAAGCTCGGAAGCGGTGATATAGGCATTCTGGAACTCATCACTCTCCAGCCATGCCATGGTGGTGTCTTCATCAGCACCGTCGAGCCACTTACGGTAGGCGCTGAACACCAGCACGATGTAGTCGGTGGCGTGTTCTTCCTTGTGCCCCTTGAGCACCAGGGCCAGCAACGGGTCTACCAGGAACACCGAAATCATCGGGACCAGGCCGTCCTCCTGGGCTTCCTTCATCTTCTTGAACAGCGGCTCGTAACTGCCCGACTCCATGGCCTTGTCGTACACCTGCTGAACACTGGCGCTGTCGCCGGCACTGGCCTTGACCGCCTGGCCGCTGCGGACCATGCGGTTCTGCTTGGCCTTGGTGGCGGCGCGCTTGGCGCGTTTCTGTTGCTTGGTGGAGGTGGCCATGAGTGGAGTCCTTTGGGGGTGCCGTGAAAAGTGCGTATTGAAGCGCAGATGCCTGCGAAACCCAAGCAGCTTCGGCAGGTCTCAGACACACTACCCACACTTCATCACCTCCCTGGACCTTCACGGATGAAAGCACCCGTATTAGCCGGCCTGCTGGCCGTTGCCTTGGCCGGCTGTGGCAACATTGCTGCCGTCAAATCGTTCAACACGCCCTATGGCTCACCCACTGCCGGGGACACCGCACGCCTGCGCGTCATCGCCAATGGCATGGTGCGGGCGGTGCCCGAGAAGGATTGCGTGGACTGGTACAGCCCCGGTGCAGGCGTGATTGCTGTACCGAAAGAGGGCTTCGCCGACCGTAACGGCGAAACCCTGGGCATGCCTGCCGGCGCGGCTGTGGGCAGGGGGGATGCTGTTAGCGAAGTGCTGGTGCCGGCGGGCAAGCCCTTCACCTTGCACTTCCTGGACGGCGGCAGTTCCCCGGCATACGGCACCGTGGAAAACTGCCTGGGCATGTTCTGGTTCGTGCCGGAAAAAGGCGCCGACTACGAGCTGGTACTGCGTGGTTACAGCGCCTGTGGCGGCACGCTCAAGCGCCTGGGCAGCACCGATCAGGTGCCCAGGCACAAAGCCGAGTACTGCAGCGCCATCGCCAACTTCTAAGGCCAGGCGGGTTACGCCACCGCTTCATCTTCCTCGAAACCGCGTGATGCCCGGCCTACCAGCAGGGCATCCGGCGCGTAGGCCACGCGGTGGTCTTTGCCGGGGTAGTCGAGCGAGTGCAGGAAGTGGCGGATGCAGTTGATGCGCGCGCGTTTCTTGTCATCGGACTTGATCACCGTCCAAGGCGCATCGGCCGTGTCGGTGTGGAAGAACATGGCCTCCTTGGCGGCGGTGTAGTCTTCCCACTTGTCCAGCGACTTGATGTCGATGGGCGACAGCTTCCAGTGCTTCAGCGGGTCGTCGCGGCGCGAGATGAAGCGGCGCAGCTGCTCTTCGCGGTTTACCGAGAACCAGTACTTGAACAGCAGAATGCCGCTGTTGCACAGCATGCGCTCCAGGTCTGGCGCCTGGCGCATGAATTCCAGGTACTGCAGCGGCGTGCAGAAGTCCATCACCCGCTCGACCCCGGCGCGGTTGTACCAGGAGCGATCGAAGAACACCATTTCCCCGGCCGTGGGCAAATGCTGCACATAGCGCTGGAAGTACCACTGGCCCTTTTCCTGTTCCGAGGGCTTTTCCAGGGCAACGATGCGCGCACCCCGCGGGTTCAGGTGTTCCATGAAGCGCTTGATGGTCCCGCCCTTGCCAGCCGCGTCGCGCCCTTCGAACAGAATCACTACCCGCTGCCCGGTTTCCTTCACCCAGCTCTGCACCTTCAGCAGTTCGATTTGCAGGGCGTGCTTGGCCTTTTCGTAATCCTGGCGTCGCAGCCGCGTGCGGTATGGGTAGCTCGCCGGTAGCCGGGCCGAGGTGCTGTCTTCGTTGCTGCCCTTGGGCGCACTGGCCACTTCAAGCGCGGCGGGTGTCTGGCTGACCTGGGTGATGGCAGGTTCAGGCTTGCGCTGACGAGGGCGGCGCGTGCGTGTGGGGGTGGCGGCGGATGGGGCG